>RPQV01000115.1 GCA_003818595.1 Calditrichota bacterium | reverse complement strand
CAGGTTTTGTACGCTCTGGAGCTCTCCGGGAATTCGTTGAATACGGTTCTGAAAAATCTGATGCCGAAATGCGATGAACCGCCGCCTGCCTTGTCGTTCACAAAAAAAATTGTTGAAAAAACCTTCAACAGCCGAGAGGAGTTCGATCAATTGATTCAACGCTATTCGGCAAACTGGATGTTTGATCGCATCGCTGTTCTTGATCTGATCATCATGCGCATTGCCATTTGTGAATTCCTCAATTTTCATGATATACCGCTCAAAGTCTCAATAGATGAGGCATTGGAACTCGCCAAAAAATACAGCACGCACAAAAGCAGCGGCTATATTAACGGCATTCTGGATGCGGTGCTTTTAGAGCTCAAAGCGGAACAGAAAATTTCCAAAACGGGTCGGGGCATGATGAACAGTCAGAATCGCAAAAATCCGGATGAACCTCATTCCTAATCACCTGAAGCGCCGATTTCATTGAGCGCTTTCATCTTAAACATTTTATACGAAACAAATGTCGTTTTCGACAGTTGACATTATATTTGTCATTACGTGAGGAAATAAATGCTGGCAAAAGTTGAGAAATTATTATCAAGAGTGATGGGCGGATCGAGCACCGAAAGAGAATTGAAAAAGACACAAATTACGGTGAGCGAAATTAATGACTATGCCCGAGAGTATGAATCACTGACAGATAATGAATTAAAAGCAAAAACGCATGAATTTCGTTATCGGTTGAGGATGGGTGAAACGCTCGATGACATTCTGCCCGAAGCTTTTGCCGCAGTCAAAGATACCTGCCGACGTCTCATCGGGAAAAAATGGATGGTCCGCGGCATTGAAATCGAATGGAATATGATTCCTTACGATGTGCAATTGATGGGTGGAGTGGTGCTTCATCAGGGCAAGATCGCTGAAATGGCGACTGGTGAAGGAAAAACGCTGGTCGCTACAATGCCGCTTTATCTCAATGCACTCGAAGGAAAAGGGGTGCATCTCATTACGGTGAATGATTATCTCGCCCAGCGCGACTGTGAATGGATGGGTGAAATTTATAAATTTTTAGGTCTCACCGTGGCCGCGATTTTCGGCGGACAGGAGCCGGAAGAACGGCGATTGGCCTATCAGGCGGATATCTCTTATGGCACCAATAACGAGTATGGATTTGATTACCTCCGCGATAATATGACATCCGATATCTGGTCCGTGGTACAACGTCCGCTGCACTATGCGATCGTTGACGAGGTCGACAGCGTCCTGATCGATGAAGCGCGAACCCCGTTGATTATCTCCGGTTCCGTCGGTGCTCCCCGCAATATATATAACGAGCTCAAACCGATCGTGGAAAACCTCTACAACAGACAGCAGGAACTGGTGACCCAGCTCTTGAAGCAGGGCAGAGACCTGTTGGAAAAGGATGAAGAAGAAGCGGGAATGGCCGTGCTCCGCGCACTACGCGGCGATCCGAAAAACAAAGAACTGCTTGAACTTCTCACCTCGGAATTCTGGGTTAAAAAACTCATCGAAAGAATTCAGGGTCAATTCGAAATTAATAAAACCATGGCGGTGGTCGATCAGGAACTTTATTATACTATCGATGAAAAGAGCCATGTCGTTGATATAACGGAAAAAGGCAGAATATTTCTATCAGGGGGCAGGGATCAGGACGTCGCCTACAAAATCCAGCGATTGGACAATCTGGATAAAGCTCTGCATGAGATCAGTGAAAGCAAAAATGCAGCGCGTTATTTTACGGTTGATCCCATTACGGGTCGATGCAGCGGTTTTTCTCTCGCCGGGAAATTAGCCCTTGCGCAGGTCTCCCGAGAAACGACTGAACAGCAATTGGCGGCGATGGAAGAATTGCACCAGCGTCTGGGAAAGTTGCCTGACCAGACCGACGGCTCTGTCAAAAAAGATCGAGCCTCTGTGCTGCGCTCTTTATTCGCCACGGCCAAAAAGATGGATGGCGTGGTTAATGGTCTGCAGGATAGCGGACGCAGAGTATTGCTTCAAAATGCCTCCCCAACCCTACAGGAATTGATCAATGGTTTCGAACGAATTCTACAGCTGTTGACGCAACAGGCGGATGTCGATGCAGGTACGGCGACGGCACGGCATCAGCAGGAACGACGCAAAACCCTGCAGAACACCTTTTTTGAAAATGATCGACAGGCCGGCTGTCCGATTGGTTTGACCGAGTCAGGCAGGATCGCCATCCTGGTCACTTGTTTCGGCGGTGATCCGTTGGATGTCCCCATGATCTTTCAGCTCGAAGCGATGCTCAACGCCGATGATCCGGATGACAAGCTGGTTGATCATTTTGAATTCTCAGCAGACGGCGTGATCCTGAAACACATTACCGAAAAAGGGAGAATTTCTCTGCTCGGAGGGAATCCGGATCTTTATGTCCTCCCCGACCGCACGATCGTCGAAGAGCGGGACCGGCAAATACAGCAGATTCTGGATCGAACCCTGAATCAGACATCCTTTGATTATTCCGGCAGAATACAGGCTATTGAACAGCTTGAAAGAGACGTCCGAGATATTCATCAATTGTCCATCGCGAGTCGATCCGGCGATGGCCAGATCGATCGCTTTTATCGCATTTTGCCGGGTGCTGAACGTGTTCAGGTTGAAACCATGCTCACACCGCTAGGCGTATCCTTTTATAATGGTTTTTCTGAACAGACGATGCGACTGGTAGAGCAGCTCGATCAGGACATGCGTACCTACTCTCAACACCCCGAGGAGTTGTTCAGCATTCGTGACGGGTTGTGGACCGGGCTCAGTCAACAAGAGTTGGATCGTTTATTAGGCGCCTCATATCTGGATGTTCGGCGTAAAATCGAAGAGTGGCATAAAACGCATTCGGTCAACGATGCCGTCAACACGATTGTCTTGCGCCTGGAATTGGATTCCTTCCTTGGAGTTCCGACGAAAGATGATTTCAGCCTTTCGCGACGTTTTGAAGAAATTGAAAGAATTGCCTTTGTTTTTGAAAATCTATTCACCGTATTGGCAAAAAGCGATGTCATCGATGCCGACAAGCGGCGATTGTTGAAACGATATTTTGAGTTATCCGAGACAGTAAAATCAGGAATTGTCCCGAATGCATCTTTACCCATCGAGAGTCTGTCTTCAACCGGTCTGGAACGAATGGCCGGCCAGGCACCGGCGCGTCTGCAGATCATTGAGCGCCTCCTGGCTGTTTCAGGTGACTCTGCAGGAGATTTTGAATCTAAATTTGAGCTCGATGATCTCGGCATTCCGCAGGGAATCAAAAAATCAGCCCGCAGTGCGCTGCTCGATGGGCTGCCTTTTTTCAGCTACAGTGATGGGTTGAAAAAATTTCGCGACGAAATACTTTTCATCAGCAGCAAAAAGGTCGGTTCAAAATCAGAACTCCAGGGATTACTGCCGAAAGAAAAAGCCCACCTGCGCGGCAAACACTTTACCTTTGATGAACGGGAGCTGAATGAACTGCTGTCCACCTGCCATTTGCCGGGAACGGTGATGACCGGGGATGAGCTGGAGCACTGGTTCCGGATTCACTTTGATCGGCAGCCACGGCGCGTGCTCGATGGGCGACGCGATCGGCTGTGGCGGACTTTTTCACTCGTTGAAGAACGTATTCAGAACATCTCTCAGCTGTTGCGCGCATATACTCTGTATCAGCGGGATGTGGAATATGTGGTCAAGACGCCGGAAGAGAATGAACTGCGACGCCATGGTGGCTCACGGGGACAAAAGGCGGTGATGATCGTCGATCAATTCACAGGTCGTCTGATGCCGGGACGTCGGTTCAGTGACGGTCTGCATGAAGCTTTGGAAGCAAAAGAAGGCGTGCAGGTGCAGGCGGAAACGCAAACTCTGGCCACCATCACGCTGCAGAATTTTTTCCGCCTGTATCGCAAGCTGGCGGGTATGACGGGCACGGCAGAAACAGAGTCTCAGGAATTTTTCAGCACCTATAAACTCGAAGTCGTTGTTATTCCGACCAATAGACAGGTGGTGCGAACCGATTTTAATGATGTCATTTTCCGAACGCGCCGGGAAAAATTCGATGCGATTGTCGAAGAAGCACTGGAGATGCATGAAAACGGCAGGCCGGTGCTTATCGGCACCATCTCAGTGGATGTTTCCCAGCACTTGAGCAATTTATTCACCACCCGCGGAATTCCCATGGCCAACTGGCTGCAAAAGGGCGACGTTTCGCGTGAATTGGAATCGGGTCGTTTCCATACCGTGCTCAATGCCAAGTTCCATAAAAGCGAGGCGGAAATCGTCTCCAAAGCCGGATTGCCGGGCGCCATCACCATCGCCACGAATATGGCCGGCCGCGGTACGGATATTAAATTGGCGCCCAGCATTGCGGGTAAAGGTGGGCTCCATATCATCGGATCTGAAAAACATGAGGCGCGTCGAATCGACCGACAGCTCCGCGGGCGATCCGGCCGTCAGGGCGATCCTGGTTCTTCACGTTTTTATCTCTCGCTGGAAGACGATTTGATGCGTCTTTTCGGTTCTGACCGTATCACCAGCATCATGAGCAGCCTCGGGTCGATGGAAGAGGGTGAGAGAATCGAACATCCGCTGATCACCAAATCAATCGAGCGGGCGCAGAAAAAAGTTGAAGAACGCAATTTCGAGATTCGAAAGAGTCTCCTCGAATACGACGATGTGCTCAATGAACAAAGAAAAATTATCTATCGTCGACGACAAAATCTCCTGGGTTTTGCTCAGCCTGAGGATTTGATCGAGTCCAAAATGAAAAAATTCATCGCTGAGGAAAATGATCGATCGACTTGGAGACTGGATGACCTGCTCGGCGACCTGCAGTTGTTCTTCGGACAAACTCCGCCGTTCTCCCCAGAGAATCTGGAAAGATACAGCGCAGATGAAATAAAGACCGATCTCCAACAATGGGTCACGGAACAGGTGAACCGAAATCAGCATTATCATCACCTGCAGGAGCGGCATCGGTATTTCGGATATCTGGAGATCGAGCGGATTTTGGAGCAGCTGGTACTGCAGAAGATACGGCTCCACAATGGAGGATCATCAAATACCGAAAAATGGAATGTGGATGCCATCCATTTTGAGTTAAGTCGGCTTTTGGGAGAGGCGCCGGAGTGGCTGGTCGCTCAGTCGGACGGACTGGGGTCGGCAGATGTGGTGGAACAACGCATCATTGACTGGGCGCAGCAAAAGTATCAACAGGAAAGAGAGTCCTGTCACGAGGGTTTTGCAAAACTGCTCTTCGAAAAGTTGACCCTACAGCAGGTGATCGATATTTTTATCATTGGTTTGGTCAATCTGCATCTGCCGGTTGCTGAAGCGGCGATTCATTGGCGCACAGACGAATTCCTCCGCGATTT
The DNA here is from genome assembly GCA_003818595.1 of Calditrichota bacterium. Lineage (GTDB taxonomy): Bacteria > Zhuqueibacterota > Zhuqueibacteria > Residuimicrobiales > Krinioviventaceae > Fontimicrobium. The sequence goes on along the minus strand of RPQV01000115.1, from coordinate 3,491 downwards.
AGAACGGGTCTTTCTCAGCCGACCCTCATTGGGCGCTAATGAAATTCGATCCATTCGCATTGAAAAAACGATTGAAATCATTCGCGACTGGCTGAAGGGATTGAATTTTTCAACCAGTGATCGTGAACCTATTCTTCACCGTATTTTTGGATTTTTTACTTCAATCCGATTTGCCGATTCTGTTGTCATCTATTTATTTAACGAGAGAGACGGGGATACAGGTGAATTGACCGCCGCTGAAATTCAATTTCTGCAAAAATTATTCGGAATCCCTGTTGAACTCTCCCACGAAAACTCTGACGCATACTGGTCGGATTTGCGGCGGTTGGTGCGTAAATCGTACTTGGATATGATCGCCGCCAATCTCGAAGCCTATAATAAAGTCATGCTGGGAAATGCGGCGAACGAAGAACTGATCGAAGCGGCGATTCATGCCGTGACGCCGGTCATCGTTGCCAAACACCCACATACTCCCGATGCGCAAAAAGAGCTTTCGCAGACGCTCGACAATATGCTGCTCAGCCGGCCGGATCAGCCGCTTCCGGATACCACGGATAAAGTCGTTATTGCATCCTATATCGAATCGCTGGTCTCCTGGGCGCTTGCATTTTATAAAAACTATTCAGATCGAATCGAACGAATGCAACAGGAAGAATTGAGCAGCGAAATTGTTTCCGACTCTGTCCTGGCGATGATTGATGATGCAGTCTATGCCATGATCGGCACCGTGCTCGGCAAAGAAGAGGTTCTGGATTCCAATCAGATTTCCAGACTGGAGAGTGAATGTCGTCTGATTTTCCGGCAATCGCCACGATTGTATGATGAAAACAGCGAATCGATGGATCCCAATAATGTCATGGAACAATTGAGCGGATGGGCGAAGGAGCTTTATGGCCGTCGACTCAAAGAGTTGGGAAAAGAGAATGTGACCCGTCTCGAACGCTATTATGTGCTCGAAAAGATGGACGAAGCCTGGCGCCAGCATCTCAATGGCGTTGATGAATTACGAGAAGGTATTGGTCTTCGCGGCTATGGTCAAAAAGATCCGCTGCTCGAATACAAACGTGAAGCGTTTGATATGTTCACGCGAATGATTGACACCATCAACCGCGATACTGTGGGAACGTTGTTCAAGGTTTTTGACGTGGGCGGTGAGATCGAGGAAAGGCAAATGCGCCGCATCGAGCCCCAGAGTTTCACCACTTCTCACTCACAGGTTGAGGCGTTTAAACAAGTCATGTCGGCAAAAAAAGAATCGACTCCTCAGCAGGCTCAGATTCCAATGGGCAGACCGGTGAAAAGACAACCCATTGTCAAAGCCAAGGATGTCGGGCGTAATGATCCCTGCCCCTGCGGCAGCGGTAAAAAATATAAAAATTGCTGCGGACGCGAATAGCCATTCCGGCGGTTTCCGAGTTTCGCCGATAAAATTCAATTGACGTCGCTTCCCGCGGGGGGATGTAAAACTATTGTTTGCATTTCCTCTTTTTTGTCTTATATTCAACTGAACCATGACGGTTTCGATAAGAGGTATTTTTTTTCATGAATAAACGCTTTTTGGATGTTCTTACATTTGTGATCAACGAAATACGCGATCAGTCTGAAGGCGATATTGATCTTCAGGCTGTTTTTGATATATTGGAGGATGAAGGTTTCACTCAGGACGAAATCACGACTGCGATGTCATGGATTATGAGTCATGGTGAAAATCTTGATCGCATCACCACCTCTCACGCAGCCCCCTTTTCCAGACCAATGTGGCGTAGCCTGAATGATGTTGAGCGTGAGGCGATTTCGCCGGATGCGTTCAGCTATCTTTTTCGTCTGCGGGAATTGAATCTGGTTACCGATGATATTATGGAGAACATTATAGACCGAGCTGTATCTCTTCGACTTTATCAAATGAATGTCGAAGAGATGATGGATCTCATCGCTGCTGTTGTATTGAACTTTGAGGACAGCGCAGCCAAGGGCTATTTTCAATTCACAGCAACACACTTTCCACATTAATTGCCGGTTCTCTCTTTTTTGATACCAATATTATGGCCGTTACGTTGGTAATAGTCGACTCACCCACAAAGTTGTCAGTCCTCCAGCGATTTGCTGAAAATGAACCCGCTGCCTACCAGTGGATGCAGTTCAAGTATCGCAGTGATGCGTGGCTCAGAGAAACCTATTGGCAGCACTCGCCGGCTGCTTTATTCGATGATGACGATGCCCTGTCTTCGTTAATGTCCGCGGTGCAAAACAGTCAACAAGTTGTCTTTGTCACCAATCCCGATGCGGCCGGTGACTCCATGACCGCTTTGCTGGCGCAAGCCTGCGGGCAGATGCACGGCAAAGCGCACATCTGGCAATGTCCCCTCCTCTCAAAGCAGCAATTTCAGAACAAAAAACTGAAAAAACTATCGCACCGACAACCCTCACTGATGGAGACAGCGTTCGCTGTGGATCGGCGGATCGACGCTGTGGTTCGCGAACTGCAGCATGAGCATCGCAAATTGCCGGTTTTCGGCGCTGCGGCCGTCCTCGCTCTCCAATATGTCGTCGACCATTCATTGCCGCCGGCTATGATCGAGACTCCAAGGCTGATGGTTCATTTTAAAGGAAAGAGCAGTCATCTGCGCGCCTGCTTGGTCACCATCAAGGGAGATCCTCCGGTTATACCCGATGATCCTACATTCAAGGCGATTGTTCTTCATCTCAAAGAAAAAGAATTTCATATTGAAAAGCGCGAGAATGACGAAACTCGAGTGAATGCGCCGCTCATGCTCGATCTGGGCGATCTTTTGGCGGCTGCACATCGACATCTGGGATTCTCGCCATCCAAGACCCTCTCGCTGGCGCTCGGTCTGTATGAAAGAGTGGATGTCGCTCATAAATACCCCGTCGGATTGATCACTTTCCCGATCACCGATAGTCGATGGATTCCCGAGGATGAACTGCTGAAAGTGAGGGAATATATTTATCTGCAATACGGAAGGGATTACCTGCCCGATAAAGCTCGGTTGTGTGGAAATTCGCCTTCCAATGGAGTCGGCGCTGTTCGTCCGGTTTCACTGCAGCGTTCTCCCCGCAAGATGAAAAAACTTTTGTCCGCAGACGAACTGCTTCTCTACTCACTCATTTGGGATTCCTTTATCAAATCGCAGATGACTGATGTCGTCATGAGCTCGAATAAACTGGTGATCAGTGATTCTCCACCCGGATTTTATAAGTTCTGGAGTGAGAATTCCATCACTGCGCACAGAGGTTTTCGTTCTGTTTCAGAATCCACGGATCACCAGCCGTTTTCTGCTGCCGGCGAAGAGTGGCTTGTCGGGCAAAAATTGACCCCGGCCGAGATCGAATTACAGACAGTCGACGACGCGAAATCATCGATTACCGAAGCTGATCTGATCGAATATTTGAATGAGAACCAGATATGCTTTCCCGAACAACTGCCGCTGATTCCTGAAATTCTTCGCCAATGGAATCTGGTCGAGGATCAT
>RPQV01000114.1 GCA_003818595.1 Calditrichota bacterium | reverse complement strand
GAGAGCAGATTTATACGATGTGATGATCTTTCGCTCGGCTCTATATCAAAAGGTTGTATCGATTTCAAAGCCCATTTGGTTATAGAAGGAATATATTATTTGATCAAGCTTCTGCACCGGATAATTTGGCGGTTCACGCAAAGGCGCAAAGACGCAAAGATTGATTTTTTTATATTTCCTTTGCGTGTGTCTGGTCTTTTTGCATTTGCAGGGATCTGAATCAGAGACGAAAAAAAACGTTTGATACAGCCCTGGCGTTAATACTGTTTTGTGCACAGGGTAATTGGTACAGGTGTTTGGAGTTGTAAACCAAAACGAAGGGAAAAATCCGTGAATTATTGGAACAAGGCCGCGGAAACCATGCCGCGGGAAGCGCTGGAAAAACTTCAACTCGATCGGCTGCAGAAAACCGCACAATTGGTTTACCAAAAGGTTCCTTTTTATCGTGATTTATGGTCGCAGAACGGCATCCTGCCTGAGGATATCAAGACATTCAAGGATTTCGAAAAACTGCCGTTTACGACCAAAACGGACATGCAGGCATCGTATCCCTACAAAATGTTTGCCGTGCCGATGGAGGAAATCATCCGCATTCATGCTTCCTCCGGCACCACCGGTCAACCGACCGTTGTCGGGTACACGCGTCAGGATGTTGAAACGTGGGCTGAACTCATCGCCCGGCTGTTGACCGCGGGCGGGGTGACGAAAAAGGATATTGTGCAGGTGTCATTCGGGTACGGGCTGTTCACCGGCGGATTCGGACTGCATTACGGTATTGAAAAAATCGGCGCTGCCGTAATTCCGGTTTCGTCCGGCAATACCGATCGGCAGCTGCAGATCATGCGCGAATTCGGGAGCACTGCGATCATCTGCACGCCCAGCTATGCGGTCTACCTCGGCGAAGTGATCGAGGAGAGAAATATCTCCCGCAAATCGCTCTCCCTGCGCGTCGGCTGTTTCGGGGCCGAGCCATGGACCGAGGCGATGCGCGTTGAAATCGAAAAACGGCTGAACGTCAGCGCCACTGACAATTATGGATTGAGCGAGGTGATGGGTCCCGGCGTGTCTTATGAGTGCGGGGAGAAACACGGCATGCATATCAACGAAGACAGTTTTATTGCCGAGATTATTGATCCGCAGACCGGCCAACATCTGCCCGACGGCGAGTACGGTGAACTGGTGATCACGACCTTGAACAAAGAGGGAATACCGGTCATCCGTTATCGAACCCGCGATATCACTGCGCTGATCCCTGAACCGTGCCCGTGCGGCCGCACCTTTATGCGCATGACCAAACCGCGTGGACGTTCGGATGACATGCTGATCATTCGCGGAGTGAATGTGTTCCCGTCGCAAGTCGAGACCATCCTCGTCGAAATGGAAGAAACCGAACCTCAGTATCAGCTGGTGGTCCGGCGTGAAGGCGCATTGGACACGCTGGAAATCAAAACCGAGCTGAATGAAAAGTATTTTTCCGATGAGATGAGAGTGATGCATCAGCTGGAGGAAAAGATCAAAATGCGGGTGCGCAATGCGTTGGGCATCACCGCCAAGATCACCCTTGTCGAACCCAAGACACTCGAGCGATCGACCGGCAAAGCCAAGCGGGTCTTGGATCTGCGTGAATATCTGTAGATTCGAGCATCGGCGCTTGTCGCGCCGTTAGCCGAATAGATAATGATTTTACAAGGAGCAGTCCGCGATGGAGATGAAAAAGATACTATCTTTTTTCAGCGCGAATGATCGCTTTGCCGCTCATAACCACATGCGATTGCTGAGCGTCGATTTGGGGAAGGCGGTGGCGGAAATGGACGTGACTGAACATCATCTGAACAGCGTGGGCGTGTTGCACGGCGGCGCCATGTTTACGCTGGCGGATTTTGCCTTTGCCGCTGCCTGCAATGCCCAGGGAATGGTGTCGCTGGCGGTCAACGCGTCGATGAATTTTGTCCGCGCCGTCCGCCAGGGCACAGTCCGTGCGGTTTGTCATCAAGTGACCGAGGGGAAAATCGCCACTTATCAGGCGACGCTTTATGATGATGAACAGCAGGTTGTGGCTGTCTTTACCGGTCTCGCTTATCGAAAGAATGAAAAGCTGCCGATTCCCGATTAATCCTCGACGGTGAATCCTATTTTCACCGTGACCTGCCAGTAGGCGAGCCGATTTTCCTGGATATACCCGCGAGTTTCGACGACTTCGCACCATCTCATTCCGCGTATGGTCTCGGCCGCTTTGGCCAAGGCATTGTTGACCGCATCCTCGATGCTGTTTTCCGAAGAACCGACCAATTCAACTTTTTTATACACGTGCTCTTTCATTTTTTCTCCTGTGTCTGATTGATCCCGATATTTATTTGATTTCACTGTACGGTTTGGAACTAACGTGACGCTTTTATTCAATCGAGGTGATATTCCGCAGCGCTGTGATTCGCTGCAGCACCGGCGGATGGGTGTAATTGATAAAGACGAACGCAGGGTGAGGGGTGAGGTTCATCATGTTATTGACAGTCAGTTTTTTCAACGCCGTGATCAGTGGATCGGGGGAGCCGGTGGTGACGGCGGCAAAATGATCCGCCTGATATTCATTTTTGCGCATCATCGCATGAATGCCCAAAGATAAAATCATTTCGATGGGACTGTATAACATGCCGAAGAATAATAATCCGGCGTAAATAGGCGTCGAATTCATATAAAATGCCTGATAAAGCATGGGATTCGACAGGAAAAGTGACATCAGGAAAAGCAGGAATCCTGAATGGAGAATGGTGATGCCGAGATTGATCAGGATGTGTTTCTTTTTATAATGGCCGATTTCATGGGCCAGAATGGCGACGATTTCATCGACAGTATGCTGCGTCATCAGGGTGTCGAACAGGGCGATGCGCTTATTTTTGCCCATGCCGGTGAAAAAGGCGTTGGATTTGGTCGATCGTTTTGATCCATCCATGACATAGAGTCCGGCGAGAGGATATTTCACCCGGCTGCTGTAGGAAATAATTCGTTCTTTGAGTTCGCCCTCTTCCAGAGGCTGAAATTTGTTGAACAGCGGCAAAATCCAGATCGGCGCCACAACCTGCAGAATGATTGAAAAAAGCGTCACCGAGATCCATCCGAAAATCCATGCCCATTGTCCCATTCTGCTGAAGAGAAGCAGGATCAACGCCAGCAGCGGCGCGCCGACCAAAACGCCCAGCATCAAGGCCTTCAGCCGATCGGTGAAAAATGTTTTGACCGTAGAGTTGTTGAAACCGTAACGCTCTTCGATGACAAAGGTGGAATAGAGGTCAAAGGGGAGGGAGAGTATGGATTTGACCAGGAGCAAGGCGCCGATATATATCAATCCGCTGGGAATCAACGACAGGTTGAGAGCGGTCACGCGATCATTCAGCCAGGAAAAGCCGCCGGCGAACCAGAAAATGAGCAGCAGCAGGAGGTCAATCGTGGCCACCAGCAAACCAAATTGTGTGTTCACCTTCAAGTACTCTTGAGAGGTCGCATATTTCTGTTGATCATAGAACGTCTCGAATTCAGCGGGAATATTCGTCTGCCAATGTCTCAGGTTCAGAATGTCAGCGGTGAGCGAGAGCAGATAGTCGAGCAACAGGGTGCAGAGGATGATGATGGCAAAAGTATTCATGAGTTTTCTATTCGAATAGTTTGGATTGGATGATCTGCAGGAATTTTTGCGCCGGTTGGTAATCGGGGTGGATATTCAGCGCTTTATTGCAGTCCTGCAGGGCGTTGGTCAGGTCGTTTATTTCGAAATAGACTTGAGACCGGTTAAAGTAGGTTTCAGGCTGAAGCGGTTCCACCTCAAGCGACGATTCGAAATCTTCCAGGGCGCGATCATATTTTTTCAGCATGCGATAGACCAGGCCGCGGTTGTTATAAGCGCGGAAATTATTGTGATTCAGTGATAAGGAGCGCGAAAAATCCTGAATGGCTTCTTCGAGATTCGAAAGGACAAAATAGACCATTCCGCGATGATTGTAGATGATGCTGTTGATCTTGTTGTCATTACTTTTCTCTAAAATCTGAGTATACAGCTTCAAGGCAGCGGGATAATCCTGCCTGCTATGCGCGTCGAGAGCCTGGACGAGCAGTCGATCGATGGGATTATTCGGCAGGTTCGTCGGCGTCGGTTCAGCCGGCGGCGCTGCGGCTGTTTTATATTCTTCGATGGAAGAGAATTCGTTCAATGCCTCAATTTTGGTCAGGATGCTGTTGCGTCTGCGTTTTTCTTTGGATTGTCGAGTCTGTTGATAATCCCGAATCTCCTGAAAAATCATATCTGAAAGGGTCAGGCTGGCGTTCAGCATCGCCAATTTTCTTTTGATATACTCGTTGAGCACCGAATAATCCGCCTTGTAGATCAGTTCGTGCTCAACTTCAGCCCAGGCGTCCTGAAGTTTGGTGCGGATTTGTATTTCACAGCTGTCATCGGTGTAGGGAATGCGGTTGGCAATAAAATCATTGGGCAATTCGATCAGCATATGGATGGAATCGTAACCAAATTCGCCGGTGCCTTTGGATTCCCCTTTTTGTTCGATTTCAATGACTTTGAAATTGTCGATCAGCATCTGCTTGATGGTTTCAATATCTCCGAGGAACGGGCAGACGATGCGGATGCCGATCAGATCATGAATGATGAGAGAGTCGGAGCGGCCCTGATGATAAAATCGCAAAAGTTTTTGAAAAAAGCTGTCGAAAGTTTTAAGGCGGATGCGCAATGTGGCATTGATTTGATGTTCAGCCAGCGATTTACGAATTTTGCGGCTGATTTTTGCCTGCGCCATTTCGTATTGAGGCCGAAAACGGGTGTACAGTACTTTTGTTCTGATCCGGGAGGGAATATCCTCGATCAGTTTCGATTTGGAAGACATTGGCTTTAAGCTGCTTTAAATCAAGTTGTTCATCGCTGAATGATCAATTGAAATATATGAAAAATATTGCAGCTTTGGAAAGGATTTCCGAGATGCCGTCGTCTAATTCGGTTCTTTTTTCCGTTTTGAATATCTGAGGAATTCTTCTCGGGTGGTGATACCGATATAGCCGGCATAGATGCCCCCTTTTTTACTAAAGTCGTAAACGCGAACTGCAATGGTGTTGGTGGCGTTGGCCTGCAGGAGATAAGGGGGGATAAAGTAGGCGCGTTCTATATTTCTGAAGCTGTTCTTTTCATCATCGTTTTCCGGATTCGCCCTTCCAATGGCGCCGATCTGTGCGCCGTTGAAAAAAACCTCGTCAACGTCATTGATTTTACCGAGGATCAGGATCAACTTTTTATCGGTCAGAGGAGCGGACAAGCGAACATATTTGCGATACCAGGCAAATCCGTCGAGGTTGGGGAATCCCTGCTGCTCCCAGAATCCCGGCACCGGGATCATTCTCCATCCCGAGTCGTCAAAATCGGCCGCAGCCCATTCAGGTCGATCGCCGGGTCTAAAATTCCACATGCCGCTCAGATCGACTTTCAGCTTGAGGATGTCGGTTTTCGAATAAAGACCGACGTCTCCGCGAACGATGCCCCCGCTGCCCTGAAGATCGAAAACGCGCAGCGACAGCACATTTTCATCATCGAAATTGACAAACGTGGTGGGGATTTCATAGTGGCGGGAAACATCATATGCGGTTCTGTATTTGGGCGGGAAATCGCCTTCTCCTCCGATCAACTTGCCGTTGAAATAGGTGCGGTCGACGTCATCAATTTGTCCCAATTTGAGAATCAGGTTTTTATTCCGCAGCCCTCGGGGCACATGAAAAGTGATGCGATACCAGGCATAGCCGTCGTAACCGGGAAAGCCCTCATTTTCCCAGGCGCCGGGAACCTCAATTTTTTCCCATTGGGAATCATCAAAACTCGATTCAGCATAATCAAGGTTGTCGCCGATTTCAAATCGCCATTCGCCCTGCAGGGAAATTTCGCGATTGATTTCCTCTGCCGGCAAATTCAGCCGGAACAAAAAAAGGAAAATGAAGGCAAGTCCATACGTCAGCCCGTCTTTTAAACGGTTGCCGTTGCCGGACGGATGAGCTGAAAGGAGCATATTAAGGTTCTTCAGGATTTAAATTTTTCCAGTAATTGAATTTCATTCTCATAATCATAATAGGTATCAATCATCAGGGTGAGAAAGGATTTTCGATATCCGAGATAGGCGTCGAGAAAATTGGTCTCGGTTTCACGCTGACGGTTGAGCGTCTGCAGCAGGTCCTGAAGCGATACTTTCTCTTCCTCAAACTGATTGAGGCTGATGTTTGTGATTTCATCAGCCATTTGCAGATTATTCTGCATGTTCAATGCCCGTTTTTGGTATTCCTGCACGTCCTGAACCGCGGTGCGAATTTCCGATTCGATCTGTGACTGGGCTTCTTCAATGGACAGTTCAGTTTTGCGGATGGTGATGTCCTGGGCTTCAATACGGGCCTGGCGTTGTCCCCAATCCCATATGGGAATATAGGCGTTAACCGTGACCGAATAACTGTTGTCATACTCCTGCCACAATTGGTTAACGCGATCATCCTGCTTTTCGAGACCGTACGTCATTTCGACGTTCACGCGAAAGGCATTCCAGCCTTTCACATTTCCGAGATCGATTTCATTTTGTCGTCGGGTAATTTCCAATAGGCGCAGCCTCGGCCGCAGCGTGATGCCATAATTGAGCGCCTGTTCCATATCGATGGTGATGGGGGTGAATTGGGTCTCGGGATCAATGGCGAGCGAATCGTCATTTTCAAGTTGAAGTCTTTGCTTCATACGCGTCGATCGCAGGCGGAATTCGCTGAGATTTTGAGCTTTTTTCTCGCGCGCATTAGCGAGTTCTATTTGCACCTGAATGCATTCGATGGATTTTGAGCCGTTCGCCTGGGAATGGCATTGGGCGATGTCTTCGACCCGTTCGAGTTTGGTGATATAGTGATCGATGATCTGATCGACATAGGCAAAGCGATAGAGTTCATAATACTTTTCGGCAATGTCGTCAATTAAATCGACCTGATCGTCGAGGAACTGCAGTTCGTTTTCTTCCAGGCTCAATTCGGCTTTTTCAAGGGCGTTTTTCAATCGATTGGGTTGGAAAAAGGGCTGTTCAAACTTGACAAAATAGCGGTTATAATAGCTGGCATCCCAAATTTCCTGATCAAGTTGGCTGTAACGGTAAACGCGACTGTTCAATGAAAGATATCCGTTGGTGGGGTAACCGAAGAGGATTACCGGCTGACTGATGGAGAGGTTCATCCACCACATTTTGGTGTTTTGACGGATGATGACATCCTTGCTCAGAACCGAGTCCCATTTGTAGTCAGAAAGCGCGCTGAATTCCGGTGCTTTAATATTCATTGACACTTGAGATTTTAATCCCGCTCGTTCCGCTTTGAGCCACTGTCGTGACCGTTCAATTCCGAGTTTCAGCTGTTTGATGCGATAACTTTTCTCCATGGCAATCGAAACAGCCTTTTCCAGGGTCAAATGGATGATCTCATCAGCAGAAACCGAGGACAAAATTCCGCAGAAAAAATTCACCATGAGGAACGTCGACCAGAATTTCAGCCGTTCCATGCACCATCTCCTTAAATTCGCGCGTTTATCCCGCAGGAGGAATTTAATGCTTTCGGCGAATTCAGTGTCATAATGGTGTTAAATAATGTAAAACAGTGTATGGAATCGGTTCCTGGTTATTCAATATATTTATAGCCGATCCCGTACACGGTGAGGATATGTTTCGGATTTTCCGGATCGGTTTCAATTTTTTTCCGCAGCTTGACGATGTGGTTGTCAACCGTGCGGGAGGTGGGATAGATTTCATAGCCCCACACTTTATCCAACAGTTCGTCGCGGCTGATGGTGCGTCCCGAGTTTTGAGTGAAGAATTTTAAAATCTCAAATTCTTTGAATGTCATATCGATCTGTGCACCACTTTGGTCGTAAGCAATATAGTGCTCAAAGTCGACCTTGATTTTTCCAAAATCATAGATGATAATGTCCTTATCTTTTTTGCCGGGCGCTCGGCGCAGGACAGCCTTAATACGGGCGATGAGTTCGCGCATGGAAAAGGGCTTGGGGACATAGTCGTCTGCTCCCAGTTCCAATCCCAATACGCGATCGACCTCTTCGGTACGCGCGGTGAGCATGATGATCGGCATGGTAAAGCCGCGGCTTCGAAGTTCCCGGCATACGTCAAATCCGGACTTTTTGGGCATCATGACGTCCAGGATGATCAAATTCGGCAGTTCAGCCACAGCCCGTTCAAGGCCTTTTTCGCCGTCGAACGCGGTGATGACAGAATACCCTTCCAATTCCAGATTATCTTTCAGTCCTTCAGCCAGATTGATTTCATCTTCGATAATTAAAATTTTTTCCATATTTGTGCTCCTAATTGAAAATCGGGAAAATCAATGAAAAAGTGCTTCCTTTGCCGACAGAGCTCTCCAGTTCCACTTTGCCCTGATGGACTTTCATGATGTGATCGACGAGTGAAAGTCCTAATCCGCTGCCCTTGGTATTGTGCACGAGACTGTCACCGACTCGATAAAACTTTTGAAAAATCTTTTTAAATTCGGGTTGTGGAATTCCGATTCCCTGGTCGGTGATGGAGAGGATCACCTCATGATCCCGCTGATAGAGGTCAACAGCGATTTTTTTCTGGTCGCCGCTGTATTTCATCGCATTGTCGAGAAGGTTGACGATGGCCTGCGTCACAGCTTCGGCATCGATGTTGAGCGAAGGCAGATCGGGCGCGATCGAGGTTGAAATGATGAATCCGTTTTGTTCAAAATTGTGATGGTACATGTCCAGTACCTGATGCAACAGTTGCGCGAGATCATTCGGGCTCTGGTGATATTCTTTGCGCCGCGATTCGATTTTCGAAAAGTCAAGCAT
>RPQV01000113.1 GCA_003818595.1 Calditrichota bacterium | reverse complement strand
GTAGCGACCTGTTTAAAATCTTGTCCGGCATTCAATTCCTTCATCACCTGCTCCGCATCTTCGCGCGTCTTGACCAAAATATGCAGCGCACGATAGCCCGTGCTCAGATTGGTTTTCTTGATATCAGTGGTAGAAGGCTTCCATATCCATCCGGTTATTTGCACCTTGACCCAATTATCGCTTTCATACAAGACCATCATTTCGGCGCCATTGACCAGTGTTCCCAATTTGGCTCCCTTGGGTGAGTCGCGCAGATTCTCTTCAGCCACATTCACATAGATCTTTTTGGTCTGCGCCTGACCTGCCGCACACAGCACCCCCATGGCAACTACCAGAACATAGAAAATTTTTTGCAAAACACTCCTCCTTAATAGGCATCATTTGAATGATGCAAAATTTAACAATTTTTATCGTTATTTCAGAGATTTTTTTTATTCATCTGCTCGGCAAGGGCGCGGACTTGTTTTTCCAGTTCTTCAACAAGGTTATTTTCGGCGATACGACAGATGATCTCACCCTTTTTAAACAAGACGGCGCTGCCTTTGCCGCAGGCGATACCGATATCAGCCTCCCTGGCTTCCCCCGGACCATTGACCGCACACCCCATGACTGCAACTGTTAGCGGAGTTTCAACATCCGCCAATCTGCGCTCGATCTGTTCAGCGACGGCAATCAAATCCACCAGAGTTCGACTGCAGGTTGGACAGGAGATGAAATTGATCCCTCGGCGGGATAAATTCAATGCGCGCAGAATTTGAAAGCCAACATAAACCTCTTCGACGGGGTCCCCGGTCAATGAAACACGCAGAGTATCGCCAATCCCCTCGGCGAGCAGTATGCCGAGTCCAACCGACGACTTGATCGTGCCTGACCGCACTGTTCCGGCTTCAGTGACGCCGATATGCAGAGGAACATCCGTCTGCTGCGATGCAGCCCGATACGCGAACACGGTTTTGAGCACATCCGATGATTTGAGCGACAGCACCAGATCAACCGCACCCAATTCGCGGCAGAGTTCAATGTTCCTCAATGCACTGGCCACCAACGCCTGCACCGTCGGCCCTCCCTCCTGTTTCAGAATGTCTTTCTCGATGGATCCTGAATTGACGCCGACGCGTATGGGTATCTTGGCCGCCACAGCGCGCTTGACAATCGCGCTGACCTGCTCCCTGCCGCCGATATTCCCCGGGTTGATGCGAATCTTATCCGCGCCGGCATCGATGGCGGCAAGCGCCAGATCATGGCGAAAATGAATATCAGCGACCAGGGGGATGCTGACGGCTTTCCTGATCTCTGCAAATGCGCTCGCGGCCTTGTCGGTCGGGACGGCTATGCGGACGATCTGACAACCGGCATCGATCATTCGGTTGATTTGCGCGCAGGTCGTCTTCACGTCTTCTGTGCGTGTATTGGTCATTGATTGAACCGAAACCGGCGCGCCGCCGCCGATCCGTACCCCGCCGACGGTGATTTGTCGGGTTTTTGATGCCATAATCCACTAAATCCTGTTAATGACGTCACAATTCCGATCAATGTAAGTGATTTGGTGCAAGAATGTCAAGAAATATCCGGCCACTAGAGAGGTTGAGGGAACAAATTCTCGTTTTAATTCAGAGTTACCCCGTAAATTCAAATCAACTAAAATTCGTGAATCAACTAAAACTCGTGAATCAACTCATACCCGATCGAATGTTTCGCGCGACGCTTTTCCAGATAAAACCGCATCATCTCGCGTAATGTGCTCGGAATCGATTCGTCAAACTGATAATAATTGGTGTTATATTCATCGCTTTCGGGCGCTTGATCATCAAAAAATAGTAAAGCCATTTTATTATCTCCTTTAATTGCATAACAATAAACAATCTGAATGTTAAGCCATGATTAAAGGAATAATAATTTATGGTGAGGGACTCAGACTCCGGGGTCTAGTGCCGGACGATCGACGAACGTGCACTGCAACTGCTGCAGTGCACGATTTGAAGGCATACTTTTAATAATTTTTCTGTTATCAAAATAATGTGCAGGAAGCTGCAAGTCATATGTTATTCCAACAAAAGCGAAAGGTATCTTTCGTCGAATTCAACCTCATTGTTTATTCTGAGGCCTCTCGCCATCAAATTTGTTATTCTTTTTTAACTTAAAAATTCCATGAGCCAAGCGCGACGTTAACGGATGCACCCATGAAAAATGCTTCACGGGTAAAATGGCAGTCAAGAAGCAATCCAAAAGCAGGTCCCGCATTAAAAGGATGCTCAAGCCATTGCGCCTTGACCACCCAGCCCGGTACATGAGCACGATGAACCGCTTTCGGAAGACCACTTCCGCCCATGTCTTCATCCAGATGGTAACTCTCTCGAGTAATTGCAGGCCCGGTCGAAATTGCTGCCTCAAAATGATGACCGACTGCAGATTTCCCCACGGTTAAATAACATCCTTCATCCTCCATCCATTCTATATAGCCTTCCCTATATCCAAAAGAATACAGATATTTATTCATTTTTATAGATGTAGCAAGACCCTTCCTATATCCGGCAGAAAACAGCCAGCGATGATGTCGATAATTCGTGGACAAGTCATAATAATGATCATAACTCCCTACTCCAATTCCTGCGTTAAACCATAAAGCAGACGACGTCTTGGAAATGGGCGGTAAAGAAGACTCGAAAGATTTGTCCTTATAGATGCCTAACAAGTTCATTTTTGCATAATCAGCTGCATCACGATAGGTGAATGCATATATGGAATTCGGCTTGGGAACAAAGTAACTGTAACCTTTTCTTAAAATCTGAGCATTAATCGAGTCAAAGCTGTACTCTCTTTTCAAAACATGAACCAGATGAGAGGAATCACCTATCGTATATTCAACAAAAAACGACTTGTTCAGCACCTGTTTTTCTAAAAATGAGTGCATCTTGAGCGCAAAACTGCGGTGCAGGGAATCGGGATCATTAACTGAAAGGGACTGCACATTGGCGAACGCCAGCGTATCTCCCACGGCGGTAATCATTCGATTGTCATCAGTGAGCTGCACGATGATGACGGTCTCCTTGGCGTATGCCGAAGAAAAAAGCAGAGCAGCCGACATAAACCGGAGCATCGATCGACAGATACGGGGCTTCAACGGATTCTTACAGCCCATTTCAATTTTCCTTTCCGACGATTATTGCCATCATATTTGTTATTCTTTCGAAACTTAAAAATTCCACACACCGAATGCGCGCAACCTGGCGCAATAAAGGACACAAACCATCGGCGTGCTGTTTCCCTCAGAATAATATGTATTATAAGACGATGTTTTACCCTTATCGAAAAGGCAGAGTGAACGAAAAAGCGATATTATTAATGCTGAATAGAGTGAAATAATTGACGAAATCATTGCCCGGATAGCCTAAATCCCCATACGCAGACGAAAATATCTGAAACGGTATTTGAATTTCCATAGCCGTCTCCCGGCATGCCGGTCAATATTAAAACGGTTTATTGTTCAATAATTAACACGGACAAATGGAAAGTGGCAAGTACTTTTTGGATTTGAATTATTACATTGTCATAAAACAAAATAATTGCAGAAAATCATCCGAAATGCAGGGTGATTTTATTCAATAACTGCGTGGATGTGACGCGCACCCGCACCGGCTCGGATTATTCCTTTTATATTTATTTGTCCTGGATCACACGGGTGCCTTACAATCTGATTTTTAGTCAGTTGTTTGACTGACCCCGGGGTCGGCAAGATGATGCTTGATGATTCAAGCCATCACTGCCCTCGTCTCAAGCAGATGACAGCTCTCCTTGGTCTTTATGCAAATATTTTGTGGGGTACCCTGTCATTTTTAATCTATTGTTTTCCTGCATTTTTTTGGATATTATTGAAAAAGCAGTGAGGAGAGTATGAATATTCTGGAAAATCTGTTGCAGGCTCAGCAGTCCGGCGCTGCTGCGGTTTTGGCGACGGTCATCGAGGTGAAAGGTTCGGCCCCCCGCCAGGTCGGCGCCAAGATGATCGTTTATGAAAGCGGCGCCATTCAAGGCACCATCGGCGGAGGCGCGGTGGAAAAAAGTGTGATTGAAAAGTGCGCTCAGGTATTGCAGCAAAAGCAGGCGGAAATTGTCGAATATCAGCTGGAAGAGTTGAAAATGTCATGCGGCGGGGTGATGAAGCTGTTTTTGGAGCCCTTCTTTCCGGCTCAAACATGCATCATCTTCGGCGCCGGGCACATCGGCAGTGCATTGGCCAAAATCGTCCATTTGATGCATTTTCGCGTAATCATGGTCGATGACCGACCTGAATTTGCCGCGAAAGAGAATTTTCCCTTCGCCGACAAGGTGGTAAACCTGAATTATGATCAGGCCCTTGCCGCGTTGTCATTCACCACGGACACCTACATTGTGATCGTCACCTATCGCCATCAGCATGATCAGACGATTTTATCGCACTGCATCCGACAACCCTTTCGCTATCTTGGCATGATCGGCAGCAAAACCAAAGTACAGGAAAGCATCAACATCTTGTTGCAGCAGGGCGTTGCAGCCGATCTCATCAGCCGAATTCACTCCCCCATTGGATTGAATATAAACGCCCAGACGCCGGAAGAGATAGCGGTCAGCATCGCCGCAGAAATGGTGGCTGTACGCAATCATGCTGATCTACAGAACTTGGCATTGACCATCGCCCATGATTGAAGCCGTCATTCTGGCGGCCGGACAGTCGCGCCGCATGGGTGAACTCAAACCGCTCATCCGCATCCGTGAGAAAACCATACTCCGCCTCATCACTGATGTCATCGTACAATCTGGAGTTGAAGCTGTTCATGTCATCGTGGGATTTCAAGCGGATACGATCATGCGCGAGAGCGGCGTCTCGGCCCAATTCCACATCAACGCTGATTATGAACTCGGCCAATTCTCCTCACTCCAAATCGGCATCCGTAGCCTGAGCGGTTTGTGTAAAGCCGCACTCGTCTGTCTTGCGGATCAACCGCACATTCAAAGCGAATGGATTAAGAATCTGATCAGTCAGTTTAGGAGCAAATCGGCGCCGCTGTATCGGCTGAGGTTTGACGGCCGCTGCGGGCATCCGTTGCTGATCAATTCCTCGATCTTCCCCGAAATTCTCGCCCTTGATCAGCACGCGACCATGAAAACCATCATGGCCCGTTACGAACAAGAGGCGGTCTATATCGATACCCCTTCGGAAGGCATCCTGCTCGATGCGGATACGCCGGAGCAACTGCAGCGCATACGCGAGCTCTATTTCAACCACCCGTCAGTCTCAAGCTAGTTTACAGCAGCCTCGATGAGGAGTACACTCACGCGGGGAAGCACAGTTGAAATCCGGTCCCACGGCGCTCAGTGTCCGCAGGCATTGATACTGTGCGGTGGCCGATTTCGCATCGCCCTCGGAGGAATCCAAAAGGCCGGGATACCGAGGCCCCAACCGCATGAGCATTTTGCATATTTTATTTCTTTCCATTATTCACCTCGCATCAGCCCATTGCTGAATCGCCCGTTTCATCAGATTTCTCGCCAAAATCACTTTATACTCATTCTGTTCGAGCGGTTCAGCCGCGGCCAATTCCTCTGTTGCCGCCTGCAGCAGCAGGTCTTCACTCATTCTTTGACCTTCGAGCACCTGTTCCGCCTTGCGGGCACGCCACGGCTTGGGCGCCACACCGCCTAATACGATGCGCATATCAGTGAGAACCGCATCGTTTAATTGGCCCGCGACCGCAACGCTGACCATGGCGAAATCAAAAGAGTCTCGTTCACGAAATTTGACATAATGGCTTTTCAGCAGACCTGCCTTTTGCGGGACGAGAATCCGCGTGACCAACTCATCCCGCTGGAGAACGGTCTCGTGCAGCGGATCCTGGCTGGGAAGCACATAAAAATCCTCGACTTTGATCCAACGTGATTTTTTCGTCCCCAATATCTCGACCTCTGCATCGAGAGCAATCAACATCGGCGCGATGTCTGAGGGGTGCACAATATAGCAGGGATATCCGCCGAGAATACAATGATATTTATTCTCGCCGTAAATGGCGAAACAGCTCTCCCCGCCCTTTCGCAAACAGGGGAAACGGGAACTTTTAAAATACCAACATCGCGGACGCTGATTGAGATTACCGCCGATGGTGCCCATGTTTCTCAACTGAATTGTGCCGACGGATTCTATCGCCTCGATCAACCCGGGGAATTTCCTGACGCGCACATCAGTCGGAAGGTCTGCCAACCGCACCGCCGCACCGATCTCAACTCGCTTACGGTTTGCTTTGACAACACCCAATTCTTTAATTTTTTTAAGGTTGATGACCAATTCCGGAGAGTTGATTCCGTCTTTCATTCGCGCCAAGGCGTCCGTTCCACCGGCATATAAAAGGCACTTTTCTCCATATTCAGCCAGCAATTTAGGAACCGCCTGCAGCTCCTTTGGGAAGATATATTGAAAAGATTTCATGCTTTCCCCTCCTTGGCTTTCTCAATCGCCATGAGAACCTTATCTGGCGTTATCGGCAATTCAGTGATGCGCACACCAATAGCGTCGGCAACCGCATTGGCGATCGCTCCCATGCCTGGAATCGCCGGCGGTTCGCCCAGTCCGATGACGCCGCGCTCATGTTGGTCAAAAAAGGTCACATCAAAATCAGGCATCTCCAGCGCGCCGGGAATTTTATAATTTTCCAAATCTGCATTGGGCATGATTCCGGTTTCAACGTCCAATAATCGGTTCTCATAGAGTGCATAGCCGATTTCACCGATCATGGCGCCATTCACCTGATTCCTTGCAGTCAAGGTATTCACCACCAGTCCGCAATCCTGCACCGCCACCATTTTGACCAGCCTGACGCGCCCGGTTTCAATATCCACCTCAACTTCGGCGAATTGGGTTCCGGCAGTGCCCCAGCTGGACAGGCCTTCACCCCATGTTTCGAGTTCCGATATGGAACTCCCTTCAAGGAATCGACAAGCCTCCTGCCAACTGATGTTCTCCGCCCTGCCGGAAATGGAAAAGATTTTCCCGGCATAAGAGACTGCGTCTTCCGCCACGCCCATCTTTTCCGCGACGATGCTTTTCAGCTTGTTCTTGGCCTTTTCAGCAGCGCGTTTGACAGCCGGCGTCACCGAGGGTGCAGTGACGCTTCCACCGCTGGCCGGCGCCCAGGGGAAATCGCTTTCGCCGATCTTCGGCTTGATATCAGCCAGGTCGAGTTCCAACTCTTCCGCCGCGACGGCAGCAACTATGGTCCGTGTACCGACGCCGATATCCTGCGTTCCAATTCTCACATCGACCGAACCGTCGGCGTAAATATTGACCATCGCTTTGGTCGAGCGCTCTCCGCCGCCGCCCCATTGTCCGGCGCCCATGCCGAATCCGCGCACCTTGTGGCCGACTCGGCTTTTGTGACGGTTCGTCCAGCCGATTTTTTCGGCGCCGATTACATATTCCTGCTGACGCGTGGAGTTGCGGTCATTCTTGAGGCGAAGATCGAGGGGATCCATTCCCAAAGCTGCCGCCAATTCATCCATAATGGAATCCATCGCAAAAGCAGCCTGAGGATGTCCCGGCGCTCTCATCGGCGCCGCGGCGCCGGCATTGATATAGACATCCCGATGTCTGACGCTCCAATTGGGAAAATAGTAAATATAAGGCGCCGGCACACCGGCGCCGCCACCGACGCCTCCGCTGCCATAGGATTCGAGCTGAAAGGCCGTCAAAGTGCCGTCTTTCCTGGCGCCGATTTTAATGGTTTGAAATGAAGAGGGCCGGTTTCCCGTCGCCAACAATTCCTCTTCGCGATCGAGGAGCAATTTAACCGGAACGTTGGCGATCCGGGCGAGTTGCGCACAGACGGCATTATAGCTTTTCGGGCCGAACTTACTGCCGAAACCGCCACCCATGTGATGAGTGTAAATATGAATCTTGTTTTCCGGCATCTGTAAATGCTGCGCCAATCCGGATCGCGTGCCATGAACGCCCTGGGTGGAATCCCACATATAGAGTTCATCGCCTTCCCATTTGGCCACGCATCCATGCGTTTCAAAAGGCGTGTGCACCTGGACGTTCATGTGAAAGGTTCGTTCAATGATCACCTCAGCCTCGGCAAAGCCGCGCTCGACATCACCTTCATGCTCCTCCTCCCAATCGCCGACGTTTTTTTCCCTGCCGCTGAATACCCGAGCCGCACTGTCGCGCATCGCTTCAGATTCACGCACCACAAAGGGGAGTACCTTATATTCTACCTTGATCAATGACAAAGCTTCCGCCGCTTTGAACTCGGTCACGGCCGCGACCGCGGCGACTTCATCGCCGACGTAATTCACCTCGTCGCGTAGTTTTCCCAAAACCGCCTTGACGCCCGTCAGGGCTTCAGCCCGGGTCGTGTCCACGCTGATGACTTGGGCGTGCGGATGCGGGCTGCGCAGAATTCGGGCATAGAGCATGCGGGGAAAATAGACATCGTGGGTGTATTTGGCTCGTCCGCTCACCTTTTCGGCGCCGTCGACGCGCGTGACCTCTTTACCCACATAGGTCATTTGCTCAGGGGATTTCCATCCAGCCATCTTTCACCCTCCTTTTTTTAATGTTTTGGCCGCTTCATCCACAGCTTTAAAAACGTGCGGATAAGTTCCACAGCGGCAGAGGTTTCCGGACACACCTTTCTTGATCTCTTCCCGTGAAGGTTCGGGATTCTTGCGCAGCAGCGCCACTGCGGACATGATGAATCCCGGCGTACAGAATCCGCACTGCAAAGCATCATTATTCACAAACGCCTGCTGCAGAGGGTGAAGTTGTCCATCAACTTCCAATCCTTCCACGGTTTCGATCGTCGCTCCGTCGGCATCGATGGCGAGCATGCTGCAGGCGAGAACTGTGCGACCGTTTAAAATGACCGTGCAGGCGCCGCACTGTCCTTTATTAC
>RPQV01000112.1 GCA_003818595.1 Calditrichota bacterium | reverse complement strand
GAAATGACGGTTGAACTGCAGCTTCCGGAGGGAACTGACCTGCGACGGAGCGAAGCAACGATCACTGGAATTGAGCAGCGACTTGTTGATCTTCTCGGCGATCAAATCGCAGTTTTATTTTCCACCATTGGACCGGTGCAGCAATTAAGCGATGCTGATGAATATCAGGAAGAGAATACTGCTGTCATCAATCTGGTTTTGAAAAATGAGCGCAAACACCCGCGGCAACAAATAATGGCGGCTCTGGACGGCATCCTGAAGGATGTACCGAATATCAGCTATCAATACAAAATGCAGCAGGGTGAACTGCAAACCATTCTCGGCATTGAATCTGCGCCGGTTGTGGTTGAAATCCGAGGTGAGGAGCTGTCCACTTTGCGGTCACTGACTCTTCAGGCGCAGGAAGAATTAAAAACGCAACCTGAGCTTTATAATGTGGAGACCAGCTTTGACCAGGATCGTGAGGAAATCAACATTCATTTAGATCGGATCAGGGCAGGACTGCTGAATGTGAATATCGATGCTGTGGCGAGCGAATTGGAGCACCATCTCGCCGGACGCAAGGCGTCAGAATGGGAACATCAGGGAGAAACTCAGGATATTCTGCTCAAGCTCCCGAATGTTTCGGTGCAGGAATTAGCCGGAATCGAAGTTCCCATTGCGCAGCAAATGGTGCGCATTGACGACATTGCTGATATTCAAATCGAGCGAGTCCCGAAAGAAATAAAACGGGAGAATCAAATGCGCGTGGGATTTGTCACCGCCCAACTGATGCCTGACGTTCCTTTGGATCAGGTGATTCGTGAAATCAACCTGAAACTCGGCAAGCTGGTGTTCCCGACCGATTATCGTTATCAGATCAGCGGGGAGGAGGAAAAACGGAGGGAATCATTTGCCCACTTGACTTTTGCTCTACTGCTTTCGATCATTTTGGTCTATATGGTGATGGCTTCACAATTCGAATCACTGGTGCATCCGTTTACCATCCTGCTCACCATTCCTTTGGCCTTGACCGGGTCAATTTTCATTTTTATCATTTTAGGAAAAAGTTTAAATATCATGGCCTATATTGGATTGGTGATGTTGGGCGGCATTGCGGTCAATAATTCCATCCTCCTTGTTGACGCAATCAATCAGTTAAAACGTGAAGGATGGAAATTGGCGGATGCTGTTGTTGAAGCCGGCAGCCGCCGTATTCGACCTATTTTGATGACCAGTCTGACCACCATCTTGGGATTGTTGCCGCTGACCGTTGGATTTGGAGAGGGCGCCGCGTTGCGTCAGCCGATGGCGCTTGCCGTCATTGGAGGGCTGATCACATCGACTTTACTGACGTTGGTTGTCATTCCCTGCGTTTATATCAAACTGGATCGGTTTTCGCGTTGAAAATAATCGTCTATACATGGCATTCGAATTCTGCCCCACCTGATAAAACCTGATGAGAACAGGATGAATATTTCTGAATTTGTCATTCGACGCAAAACCCTGATCAGCATGTTGTTCATCGCTCTTGTTTTATTGGGAGTGGTTTCCTACAAACAGCTGGCCGTTGAATTATATCCGAATGCTGAACTCCCCTTTCTCATCGTCCAGGTGCGAACTGTTTTGGAAATGGATCCCCGTTTCATTGAAAAGCAGGCCATCGTTCCGCTCGAAGGTGCGGTTTCCAGTCTGCAGGACATCGAAAGAATCGAATCCTATGTAGAACGAAACGGCGGCGTGATTTATGTCTACCTGAACAAAAATGCAAATACCAAGTACGCCTATCTCAAACTTGATGAGCGGGTGAATCGGATCAAGTCGGCCTTGGGTGAAGAATTTTATGTGGCGGTCATCAAGGTCGATACTGAGCAACTGAGCAATATTTTTATGGGGCTCCAGGTGCGTGGCGGTGGGGGAGTGGAGAGGGTTCGCGAAGTGACGGATCAAAAAATCACCCGCGAATTGGAGAACGTGCAAGGCATTGCCAATGTCGAGGTTTATGGGGGACGAGAACGTTCGGTTGAAATCATTCTTGATCGACAAACCTGTGAGGCGTATGGGATCACGCCTTCGCAAATTCGTTCATTGATCACCCAGAATGCAGCGGCGAAAAAATATGTCGGCAAAGCATAT
Organism: Calditrichota bacterium; assembly: GCA_003818595.1. Lineage (GTDB taxonomy): Bacteria > Zhuqueibacterota > Zhuqueibacteria > Residuimicrobiales > Krinioviventaceae > Fontimicrobium. The sequence continues at coordinate 6,865 of RPQV01000112.1, read as the reverse complement.
ATCAAAGATCACTACTTCTTCACCAATTTGGTGGCCGACTATACGGATATCAAGGACCTGGAGAACATTATCGTTCGCACCCAGGGTCCGGTACTGTTGCGCGATGTGGCGACAGTGTTCTTCGGCGTCAAAACGCCGACCTCTAAAAGTCGGGTAAACGGAAAAGATGCGATCACCCTTCAGTTGATGCGCGATTCGCAGGTCAATTTGATCGCTTTAGCGCATGATACCCGGGCAACAATCAGCCGTTTGAACGAAAAGCTGGCGCCTTTGGATGTGGAAATTGTCATACAGTCCGATGCCGCTGAAGATATTGAAAAAAATATCGATCTGATCATTCAGCTGGCCATTTTCGGCGGTATTCTGGCTGTTGGGGTATTGTGGCTGTTTCTGCGTCGGATCAAGTGGGTGATGATCATTACTCTGGCGATACCGATTTCCATCTACACGGCGTTCAATCTTTTTTATGCTGCGGACATTTCGATCAATAGTCTAACCCTTGTCGGCATCGCACTGGCAGTCGGCATGCTGTTGGATAACAGCGTGGTGGTGATGGAAAATATTTACCGTTTGGTTTCTCGCGGTTATGATCGCGACCGCGCCGTCACGCAGGGCGCGAATGAAGTCTGGCGTTCGATCCTCGCATCCACATTAACTACAATCACTGTTTTTCTGCCATTTGTCTTCGCGGAGAATTTCCTCATCAGGCTTCTCGGCAAACATATCGGCGTATCCATCGTTTCGACCCTGATCATCTCGCTCGTGGTCGCCCTCCTGCTCATCCCCATGCTCATGCATGCGATGTTGCGCAGGAATTTACGCGATCGGATTCACAGTTTTCAAATCCTCTCCCGAAACAATCGACTGCTGCAAATTTATCATGTCATTCTCAAGTCCTGCATGCGTTATCCCGCGCGGACGATCATCGCCGCTGTTTTCATCTTTTTTGCCAGCCTGATTATCGCTCTTGCGGTCAGTGTGAATGTTTCCGAAGAGGTCGAGACGCGAGAGTTTAATATCTATGTAACCATGAGCGAGGGATCGACGCTTGAAAGAACGGATTTATTGACGGCAGAAATTGAACAGCAGCTTGAATCGATCAAAGAAAAAGAAGAGGTCATCAGCACCATCAGCGAAAGCGACGCCATCATCACGGTGAGACTGATTAAGGATTTTCAAAAGGTCAATAAGCGCTCTCTGCAAAAGATCAAGGAGGATGTTCAGGAACGCATGGAAGGCATCACCGGTGGAGAAATCAGTCTTGAGCAGCCGACCAGTGGAGGAAGATTTCGCGGAGGAAGCGGCCAAACACCTGGTTTAAATCTGGAACGACTTTTGGGCATCGGTGCGCCTTCTGAGCAAGTGGTCATCAAAGGCCGCGATTTTGCGGCCATGACTCGGCTTGCCGAAGAGGTGAACAGCTACCTTGACGAATTGGACAGCATTCAACGCACCGGGATCAGTGCTTCAAGTGAACGACCGGAGGTTCATCTCCACTTTGATCACATGATGATGAATGCCTATGGTATAGAATCGCAACAAATAGCGGCCGACTTGTCCTCGTTCCAGGGTGAGTTCAGTTCAAATCTCACCTACAAGCAGGGAGAAGATGAATATGATATTACCATCCGCAGTGACAGTGTCGTCGACAAGTCGCTGGATGATTTGAGAAATCTTGCCGTCTCTGCGTCGTCCGGTGAACTCGTTGATCTGCAGGATTTCAGCCGCCTCATCCTTTCGACCGGCTCGGCGGGAATTCAACGGATCAATCAGGAAAAGGAAGTGAAGGTCAATTATCAGTTCTTGAGCGAGATTACTGATTCCAAAGAGCTGCTTGTCGCTTCGCGCGAGGAAATTGATGAATTGATTGCTAAAATCCCGATTCCTTCCGGCATGGCCGTTGAAGTGATTCATGAGGAATCCGACCTGTCTGATTTTAAATTCCTCATTACGGTCGCCTTTATCCTCATCTATATGATTTTGGCTGCCGTTTTCGAATCACTCGCCACACCCATTGTCATGATGTTCACCATTCCATTGGCGGCGATCGGTTCATTATGGGCATTGATCCTTACCGGCAATTCGGTATTGACTGCCAACACCCTGATCGGCTTTCTGATTCTAATCGGTGTGGTCGTCAACAATGGTATTATTTTTATTGACTATACCCGTATCCTGCGAAATCGTGGTTTCACCCGATCCCGTGCCTTGATAACTGCCGGTCAGACCCGTGTGCGCCCCATTCTCATCACCGCCATCACCACCATCATTGCGATGTTGCCGCTGGCGATGGAGAAAATCGAGTATGTTGCCAAAATCGGCGCTCCCTTTGCGATCACCGTCATCGGCGGATTGACATTAAGCACCTTGTTCACCCTGGTATTCATCCCGACATTTTATGCCGGTTTTGAAAATGCGTTGATTTGGATCAGAGCGCAAAAACTCACCGTCAAGCTCCTCCAATTGGCCATATTTGCTTTTGGCGTCTATCTCATTTATACAAAATTTCAGAGCCTTTTATGGCAGCTGTTCTATCTCTTTTTACTCATCGTGCTTATTCCGGGACTTTCCTATTTTATCCAGGTGAGTTTGAGGAGAGCCAATTCGAAAATGCTGTCCAAGGATGAACCGCTGGTCATCGAGATCAGACGATTGGTTAAAATATATAATCAGAGCAGCCGATTTGTGCGTGAATGGCGAAGCGGCAGGCAAGTCGGAGAGACTGGCGAATTGGACGGGATTGTCGCCCGCGCCCCCAAATGGGATGATCTGATTTGGCGGACCGGCGTTCTTGCGCTCTTGGTTTATGTCACCTATTTCTATCTCTCATCTTATTTCTGGACGCTATGCTTTTCCATCATTCTTTATATTTTTATTTTACATTTATGGAAGACCATCGTACCCACTTTGAATGCGTCTAAAATCAATGATGTGGGTAATAAGATGCTCTATTGGGGAATCCCTGCGTTCAATCTGATCCATTTCTTGTTCCAGGGACGATCGCCTGCGTCGGTTGTTTTTATTGGAATTCTTTTCTATCTGACGCTGACCATTCGCTCGATCTCCAGTCAGTTGCAGCGCAATCAGGTGAATATCCCCTACATATCCGGACGTTTTGCGCGTATTCGACGATCGATCTATCGTTTTGTGGAGATCATCCCGGTGATCGGACGGAAAAAGCGGCCGTTCCGGGCATTGGATGGAGTCTCTTTAACAATCAGCAGCGGCATGTTCGGCCTTCTTGGTCCAAATGGCGCCGGTAAAACCACCCTGATGCGCATCATCTGCGGCATTTTTGAACAGAGTCGTGGAAAAATTTACATCAATGAAATTGACCTGCAGCATTATCGCGAAGAAATGCAGGATCTGATCGGATACTTGCCGCAGGAATTTGGCATGTATGAGAACATGACCGCCTTTGAGTTTTTAGATTATCAGGCGATGCTCAAAGGTATTCGGAATGTTGATGAGAGACGCAACCGCATACAATATGTTCTTGCGGCCGTGCACATGGATGAACGTCAGCACGATAAAATCAGCTCTTATTCCGGCGGAATGAAACAACGAATTGGTATTGCTCAGACTCTGCTCCATTTGCCGAGAATTTTGGTGGTGGATGAACCGACGGCAGGTTTGGATCCCAGAGAACGCATCCGTTTTCGCAACTTGCTGGTTGAATTGAGCCGGGAACGAATCGTGATATTTTCGACACATATCATCGAGGATATTTCCAGCTCTTGCAACCAGGCTGCTGTGCTCGATCAGGGAAAGTTAAAATTTTGGGGGACGCCCGTTGAAATGGCGAAATTGGCTGAAGGCAAGGTGTGGCAATTCCTGATCGATGAAGCAAAATTTGAGTCGGTTCAGAATCGTCTCCAGGTTGTGCACCACATCCGTGTCGGCAATATGATTCGCGTTCGCTGCGTTTCGGAACACTCTCCGGTTGAAGATGCGGTTCCGGTTAATCCATCGCTTGAAGATGCCTATCTTTGCCTGTTAAAGGGGAAATAAGCAGGGATGATGCATGAATTGAAAATTCGAGAATAAATCAATGAAGCGAAGAATCTCATTCATGAAAAGCAGCGCGGCATGGATCGTCGGCGTTATCCGTTATAATCTAAAAATCATGTTTGCGAACAAGTTCATTTATTTCCTTCTCGCCGCCGCAGCTTTTTTTCTGCTGGTTGTCTTTCTTTCCTTATTTGACAGCAACACCTCTCTGAATGAAGCCATCATTTATTATTGGCTGCTGATTCCCGGCATTCTGTTAATATTTTATCCCACCGTCTTTGGCCTTCAAAATGACGCCGATGCCTTTATGTTGGAAATCCTGTTCGCGGTACCCAATTATCGATATAAAATATGGCTGATTCGACTGATTCTGATTTATCTGGTCGTTTTTTTGATGCTGGGGATACTGGCGCTCATCAGCGCCTTCAGTCTGGTGTCATTTTCTGTCGGCAAGATGGTTTATGAATTGATGTTTCCTGTTTTTTTCCTCGGCAGTTTGGCGTTCTTTATCTCCTCGGCGGTTCGCAACGGATATGGGGCTGCGGCGCTGATGATCATGATCGGTATCTTCTTTTGGATATCAAGCGGAATTTTGGCTGAGAGCAAATGGAATCTCTTTCTCAACCCATTCCATACGCCTGAGAATGTCAGCGATTTTGTTTGGCATGATGTCATGATTAAAAACAGGATTTATCAGAGCGTCGGTATTGTGATTTCCATACTATTGGGATTGCTCAATCTGCAAAAGCGGGAAAAATTCATCTAGGGGAATAGTCGTCCTGCAGGAAGAGGTTTAATTCTTAGAGATTCAAGATGAAAGAAAGATATTGAGATGCCGATAAGGTTGGAAAAACTTTATCCTGGGAAATTGGATCATTCATTTCTACAGGAACTCCTCAACCGCTATACTTGCCGCGATGATCGAGTCGTTCAGGGGGCGCAGGTAGGTGAAGATGCGACGGTCATTGATATGGGGGATAGCTATCTTGTCGCCAAGTCGGATCCCATCACCTTTGCTGCTGAGAATATCGGAAAATATGCCGTTTATGTGAATGCCAATGATATCGCCTGTATGGGAGCGACGCCCAAATGGTTTCTGGCAACCATTTTATTGCCTGAGCATTCGACTCGTTCCCTGGCTGAAAAAATCTTTGAAGAAATTGCGGCGGTTTGCGGCCAGGAAGACATTTGTTATTGCGGTGGGCATACAGAGGTCACAGTATCGCTGGATCGACCCATCGTGATCGGCCATATGTTGGGAGTCGTTAAAAAGGAAAAGTTGCTGCTCAAACGAAACGCCTGCTGCGGGGATCACCTGATCCTTGCCAATGGTATTCCCATTGAAGCCACTGCCATTATTGCGGCTCATAAACAGAAAGAACTCGAAACATCGTTCTCCGGCGATTTTGTGGTGAAATGCAAAAGTCTGCTGGATGATCCAGGTATCAGCGTTCTGCCGTCGGTACGCATCGCAATGAGTTCCTGCAAGATACGCGCGTTTCACGATCCAACCGAAGGCGGTCTCGCTACGGCTGTGCATGAGATAACCATGGCTACGGGTTTGGGTGCGATTATTCATTATGAAAAAATCCCCATCCTGACCGAGGCCAAATTGATTTGTGATCTATTGGATCTCGAACCAATCGGATGCATTTCTTCCGGCGCTTTGATCTGCATTGTCCCTCCCAAAAGCGTTCAATCTCTTTTGCGGGCATTTTCCCAACATCATATTATTGCTGAAGAGATCGGTAAACTGTTGGCGGTTGAGGAAGGTGTAACCCTGATGCGGGGCGGCATTCGTCAACGACTGCCGATTTATCCCATGGATGAGGTTTTAAAAATCTTCTCATCGAAAAAGCCTGCGAGGTAAAAAGAGCTTGCAACAAATTTAAATTTTATTTAAATTAGTCGCCTTGGCAAAAAGCGAATTTACTTTTTTTTTAGAGTTATTATGTTACAGGAACTCGGCGAAAAACTGGATGATGTTCTGCGGAAAATTCGCAGCCAAGGAAAGTTGAACGAAAAAAATATTTCCGACAGCATGCGGGAAATACGTCGCGCTTTGCTCGAAGCCGATGTAAATTATAAAGTTGCGAAAGAATTCATCAAGGATGTCGAGGCGCGGGCGCTCGGTCAGAGCGTGCTCAAAAGCATTACTCCCGGCCAGCTGATCGTCAAAATTATTTACGACGAGTTGGTGAAACTGATGGGAGAGAAGGATGCTCCCATTTATTTTGGCAATTCCGCCCCTTCAGTGATTTTGCTCTGTGGTCTGCAGGGTTCCGGAAAAACGACCCTTGCGGGCAAACTGGCCAATCATCTTCGCAAAAAAGGAAGAAATCCTCTTCTGGTGGCCGCTGATGTCCATCGACCCGCTGCAGCCGAGCAGTTATCCATAGTCGGCAGATCGTTGAATGTCAAGGTCTACACCGAAAACATTCCCGACGCCGTAGCGTTGGCTCAACATGGCGTGCAGTTCGCGCGTCGGAATATGCTCGATACCGTCATTATCGACACGGCCGGTCGTCTTCATGTGGATGAAGAGATGATGCGGGAGATCACCGATATCAAGTCTGCGGTCAAGCCGGATGAGATACTCTTTGTCGCCGATGCAATGACCGGTCAGGATGCGGTGAATACCGCTCAGATATTCCTGCAGCAGTTGGACTTTAACGGCATTGTATTGACGAAAATGGATGGCGACGCGCGAGGCGGTGCGGCGCTTTCTATTCGCTCGGTGACCCAACGACCGATAAAATTCATCGGTGTTGGCGAAAAGCTGGACCAACTTGAGCCGTTTTATCCGGATCGAATGGCTTCGCGAATATTGGGAATGGGTGATGTCGTCACCCTG
>RPQV01000111.1 GCA_003818595.1 Calditrichota bacterium | reverse complement strand
TCAAGAAGAAAAAGCACGGAGATGGACTCGCCAGCCTGTCTGGCGGAGGTAAATCCTTCGGTCATGGGTGCGCAATGATAAAAAGCGCCGTCGTTTTTGGCGCCGGCTTTGATGGCTTTTTGGTCATCGAAAAAGAAACCGGTTTTCCCGGCTGCACAGATCACATTGTTAATTTTCATTGGCTTGATATTCCCGCAATGATGGGCGATTCGAGACTTTTAACTGACGCGATGCGGTCTTCCGACAAGAAAACCCTTGCCGATGGCATAAACATCATCGATAACCATTTGAAAATTGACTTGACGCTGTTCAAATCTGGCCCTCTCTTCCAATTTGCTTCGATGCAAGTCGACAAGGTCTTTGGTGAATGGAATATTGCCGATTTCCAGGAAACGCACCGCGCCGGAATTGTCTCTGGCAGGCATTACTCTGCCCGCATTAAACTTGCTCGGCGCGAATGGAACATCGAGGACGCCGGCCTGAAAAGCGGCCACGGTTCCGATTGCAAAATCGCCTTTGCCAAGCTCTTCCACTTTATCGAGAATACACTTCATCTCCTGCATAATGATATTGCTCTCGGCAACAACCGCAGGGATGGAGACAAAACTTTGATCTTTCAGCATCGACGTCAACTGTTTTGTGGCTTTTAAGCCTTGTGCGTTTGCTTCTTTGGTCGGAACGCCCATTGCTTCGTGCGGCGTTTTGACAATTACTTTGGTTGCTCTGGCCAAAACCGCAGCGGCCGCGCCCCAAGAGATAACAGCAAACGCTTTTGATTCATCCTGCGGAAAACCTCCCATCCATTGATGAAAGACAGTTGTCAATCGCACATCGCCAAAACCAAATCGATCCAAATAAGAGCGGGTCATCAAATCCAATGAACGAATGGCGGCGACGTCCTGAATCATGTTACCGCACTGTCCATAGCCGACCGTGATGTCTTTGACTCCTTGTTCGGCGGCAAGCAACGCTTCGATGACCGCAACCGAATTGGAAATGCAGGGAGAAACCAACGTGCCGGTCAACGGACCAAACGGCTCGCGGTTAATTGAAACGCCGGCCTCTTCGTACAAACCGACAAGCCTGTCGGCATATTGCCAATGGGCGATGGTCTTTTCCAGCGGGTGGCTTTTTGAATAAGGAATGTTGTACGAGATGCCGCCGCCCTCGTAGGAGGTAAATCCGCCGGCAATCGAAATTTCTGTCAGCAGTCGCGCATCAGGAGTTCCGTGTCGAACCTGAACCGGTTTCTTGAGCACCGAAGTGACAACGCGGCAGATATCAACGCCATAGTTGACAATCGGGAAACCGTTGAGCATCGATCTTTCGCTCTCTTTGCTTTTTTCGATTCCCGCCTGCGCTTCGTTGTATCGATTCAAGCGGGTATAACTGTCGACCGTGGTCGGCAGCAGATCAGCCTCGCCCTCATTTTCCAAATACTGAAGAAGCTTGATGTGTTCATCATAGAGCGCGACGCCGGCTCTTGGCTGAATGAGCGTGACGCCTTCTTCTTTGGCTTGGGCTAATTTTTCGCCAAAGCGCTTTTCAATCGGGATGTTTTTCTGATATTCGACGGCATTGTCGAAATCAACGCCTTTGCCGGTCGGCCACTGTTGCAACACTTCTTTGCGTTCGATAAAGAACTGATCATTATCGAGTTTTTTGTTTTTAATTTCCATCGGTTCACTACTTTCAAATGGGTATCATCTCTTTTTTCATCATGGTTAACGCCAGATCGGGATCGAGTTCGGCGAGAAGCGCCAAGGAGGCAAAGACATAACGTTTGTCGAGCAAATAGGCTGGATGCTTGGGCTTTAGGTAACGAGAATATGTGTCATCGTTTTGAACACCCTGTAAAATAAAAGCCGGATCGTTGTTGTTGATCAAAACGCCGCCGATGCCGATGACATGTTGCACCTCGGATAAATCCTTGCCGGACAGGGCAAAAACCTCTCCCGCCGGCGTAAAGACCCGATCAACGGTTCCGCAATGTCGCTCCACGGCGATTTCTATGGCGCGCCGAGCCAAAAACGCTTCAACGCGCATGGTTGCGCCCGCATTGTCCGCCAATGTCTCCGGCTGAGCGCAGCATTTTGCAATCCATTCCCGAACAAACGCCTCACTCTCGCCGAGTTCCTGCGCCAAATGCTCGATATTCAACGCTTCGACGAGCGAAGAAAGGCTGTATCTCATGCCCAAATCGCCCTCGACCGTGCGCTTGCTGAACGGTTCGGGGATTCCCTTGACCATCACATTGCTGAACGAAGGTAAACCATGCGACATGGAGTAAATATCAGTGGTTGCTCCGCCGATATCAACGGCCATCAGATCACCAATGCCCGGAATGTTCTTGGATCCTTGGCTGTAAAGCTCGCAACCGTTCATCACCGCAAGCGGCGTGGGGATGATGTCGCGGCTGGTCATTTTTCGGATTTTGGAAAGACCTTTGGCGTCGACAATTTTGCGGATAAACAGGTCTTTGATGCATTCTTTGGCCGGTTCGATGTTGAGTTGATTGAACGTGGGCATGACATTTTCGGTCATGACAAAATCACGATTCGCGTGACGGAAAATCTTTTCCAATTGATCCGCAGCGATCTTGTTGCCGGCAACGATCACCGTGAAATCGCGCGCAATAGCGCACAATTTTTTGGCATTGGCAATGATGACCTCTTTATTACCGCCGTCGGTGCCGCCGCAGAGCAGCACCAGATCGGGATTGATTTGGAAAATCTCGTCCTGTTCCTTTTTTTGTATTTCATAAGAAAAGGTTTTGACCACTTTGGCGCCGGCGCTGGACGCCGCCGTTTTTGCAGCCTTGGCGGTCAATTCGGGCACCAGGCCCAAAGCCGCCATTTTGAGACCGCCTGCGGCACTGCTGCAGCAAAAGAGTTCGTCATAGCGAAAATCTGACAGTTCTGATTGTAAATTGGTGAGTGCGCAATAAAAACCCTCGGTGATATCCGAATCAATGGTGGTAAAGGCGCCTGCAGTTGCCAAAACCTCTGCCCGATCCATATCAATTGCTGCAATCTTGGTAAATGTGCTGCCGAAATCAACGGTCAGGCAGTTCATCACGATGCAATTCCCAGCATCATTTTTAAATCGGCAATGACAATGTCGAGGTCGACGTGCGGAGGATAGATTTTGGTAAATCCCATTGCCTGATAGCGCTTTTCAACCTCTTTGAAATCCTGTTTGCCGACGACCAGATTGCCGCCCGCGATGAGCGGGATGTTTTTCAAGCCCGCTTCATCACATTTGGCGCGCAAGCCGTGGCAGTCAATTTCACCGTGGCCGTATAATGAAGAAACCAGAATGACGTCTGCATTGGTTTCGACGGCAGCGGCGATAAATTCTTCTTGAGAAACCATGACGCCCAGATTAACCACCTGAAAGCCGGCGTTTTCCAAGGCATAGGTCAGAATCTTATTGCCGATTGCATGCACATCGGCGCCGATCACTCCGGTCACACAAGTTTTTCCATTCATAGCGCACTCTTTCGATTAAAATATCCTGCCAACGGATGCATTCGGATCGGATTTTTATAAAGATACAATGGTTCCGGCGCTTTTGAGGCTTTGACGGGAAAAAATCGGTACTCTTTGCTGATGGGTAATTTCGATTTTTACACCCGGCTTAATCCCTCAGTCCAATCTCACGAGCGCTATTGAAATTATAAAAATGGGCAGTGAAAAACAAGCGGATTTTGGCAATCGATGAGAGGCGCTATTTGATAGATTGAGTGAAGAAGATGGAGCTGGGTAGCACATCCCTCCATATGAGGAGGTAATTTGGTTAACTGAAAAGGCCGCCGCAGATACGACGGCCTTTTCAGCTGTCAAAATGAGTCAAGTTTTCGGTGCAGGTCTGACTCCACCGGCCCTGAAGACCGGTGAAGTCAATGTTCATTTACTTGAGCAACGTCATGATATGCGTTTGGCTGAACTCACCCGCAACCAATCGATAGATGTAAATGCCGCTCGATACCGGCTCACCGAAATCGTTGCGGGCGTCCCAGACGATCGAGTAACGACCCGCCGGCTGCGCCCCGGCAACCAGCACGCGCACAACGCGACTGTTCATATCATGAATCGACAGCGAAACCTCCGCGCGCTCACCCAGTTCATAAACAATCGAGGTTTGGGGATTAAAAGGATTGGGATAATTTTGCAAAAACTTAAAGTCGTTCGGATGCGTCGCTGCTGCGATGCCGGACGTGTACGAGACCGAAATAGGCCCGTAAAAGGTAGAAGCGCCGTCCAAACTGATCTCTTCCAATTTGTAGAGTCGCGTGCCGTCGACGCCGCTGGTGTCATAAAATTCGTAAACGTTATGCTCCGTCGTTTGCCGAGTCGGCTCAGCGATCATGGCTGCGGTTATACGCTCAAAGCTCGTTTCCGAAGTGCTGCGCCATAGGTGAAATCCGGCGGTGTTGCCATAAGCGGTGGCGTGCCATGCGATTATAACACCATTCTGATGCGAACTGGCAAAGAACGAATACAGTTCGATTGCAATCGGATTTTCTACGGTAAACGTATCATACTTTAACCATGATCCGGCAGTGCGCGGATCTTCAACTTCGATGGAATAGATGCCGGAAACCGCCGTCGTCGGAATCGCCCAGCTTGACGAGCCGGTGAAATTGCCCGTTGCGTCGGTGGTTACGGTTCCGCTCCAAACGACGTTGCCGTCAGGGTCTTTGAAGCGAACGTTGCGCACGCCGCTGTTAAAATAGCTCGAACCTGAACCTGGCCAACCGCTGCCGCTGACCAAAACCGTCTCATTAGGCTTCCATATACCGGCAGAAGAATAGGGAGAGGTGTCTCGCGTGTCGTTGATTCGGCCATAGCCATCGGAAGCGTTGCCCAAGGTCGTGGTGCCGGTCAAGCCGAATGCGGCGGAAAAATTAGTGGTCGGCACTGTCGCGTCTTTTATGTCCACCGCTTCGGTGGTTGACGTATGAAAAAAGAAGCGGATGGGCGTGTCCAGGTCGACATTGTTTGGATAACCATCGCGCTGCAAGGCTGTCAAAGGCACCTGCATGTCGAAATAGTAAAACGATCCCATGTTGATTGCGCGCACATAGCCGGCGGATACCGGATTGGGAACTTGCCAATTCAGTGTCGTTGCCGGCAGAAAGCAAAAGATCTGAATATATTCGGTGATGCCGGCTGCGCGAATCTGCCAGTCCAAACTGCCGTCACCGTTAACATCGATGGAGGCCATCCAAGCGAAGGGTTTTAACTCGTTTTGATTGGAGATGGGGGTGTCACTCAGCACCATCCGATAAAACACCGAGGTCGAGGACGCATAAAAGTAGGCGCTGGCGGGCACGCCATTGCTGATCACATCCACAGACGCTGGGTTTTGATCGTTTGGCGGATCAGTCATGTTGTTCCAATTAGAGTCCAACATCACTTGCCAGTTGGCGTCTGCCGGCCATGGTTCCTGTGCGGAAAGCGGAATTGCGAACAGCAATAACGCCATTGCCGTCATCCAACTAATACTCTTTTTACAATGATTTTTTTCAGTCACTGTTTTCATTGCTCCTTATAAATTTGAAAGAAAAGACGTCACGCAGTCATCGTCTCTTTTTCCCGTTCCTTGGGCAACTCCACAGCTACTGCATAAAAGGACTCATATAACCCAATGTAGGAAGTTCTGCAATTAGAATGCCAGAAACCTAACACTTATAACCATATCAGAGCCATCGAATATTTCAAATAATATTTTTTCAACAGAATTTGTGCTGCGACCGGAAAAATAATCGCCAACCGCCGAAGAGATTGGGCAAATGACCAGACGAGCATTCGGAACAGCACTACGCGCCGGGGTGGTGAACTGCTTGCCGAGAATCTTGGGGTTGAAAAGATTGTCTCTAAAAGTGGTTTCGGCCAAGCTGACAAATTTTAAAACGGCTATGCCATCATTATCAACCTGTAAACCAAATGCTAGCTCTTGATTTACTGGGACGTTGACTCCCTGAAAAACTGGATCAGCGAGGCAAGTGATGGATAAAGGTATGTTCAGTGAAGGGTTTATACGAGCTGTCTGAAAAAGAGTTGAGGGCACGGGAAAGGTGTCGAAACTTGAATAAATTCTTTGTGCCTTTGGTGGCTCACATAGTCTTTATGGGGTCAGAAGGAATCGCTTTGTAACAATGGCTCAACTTTGTCGACACTGCAGAAGCGAACACCACAATCATGACACGCGCTTATTCCGCACAAAATCAATAAGCTGTAAATTGTTTCTCCGTTTAAGCTTGACAATTGGCGATTTATGGTCTATATTCAGATCGATATTCAATTCTGCAATCATGCTCGCGCATCATCAACGACGCTGATGAGGGGAAAGGCGTTATTACTGGTGACATAATGTCCAGATTATCTCAGAAGAAGACGAGTGAGTACATATGAATTTCCCCAGGTTCATATCTTTCACCATCACCAATTCATGCAATCTCAGCTGCCGAATGTGCGGCCAATGGAGTGAAAACGGATACATGAGGGAGCGGACAAAAAATGCCGCCCCCCTGATGGAACTGGCGGACTGGAAACGACTGGTCAATGAAATCGCCGAGCACAAAATTCGATTTATTTTGATCCGCGGGGGTGAACCCTTTCTATTCCCAGGAATTATCGAACTTGTGGAGTATATTCACGGCAAAGGGATCTTTATTTCCATCGATACCAATGGAACCAAGCTGAGCAGATACGCGGCTGATCTGGTGCGGATCGGGAATATGCACATCACATTTTCCATAGACGGTCCGGAAGAGATACACGACCAGGTGCGGGGCGTCAAGGGATGCTATCAAAAAATTAAAGAAAACATCCTTTTGCTCAATGAATTGGAAAAGCAGAGCGAACAAAAGATCAGCAAAAGTATCTGCTTCACCATCAGCCGATATTCGTACAGGGGTTTGGGGGAAATGCCCGAGGTCGCACGGAGCATGTCCATCAACTCCATTAATATAGTCCCCTACTACTTTTATTCCTCAGACGTTGGCGAAAAATATCACGCAGAATTGATGGAGAATTTCGACTGTCCGGCGTATTCATGGAAAGGATTTCACCATGACAACTCGGGCATCGATTTTGAGATCTTTCAACAGGAATACCGAAAATATCTGGCCAATCTCGACGGCATCACTAATTTCCCCTATATGGCACTTACCGAGGAAGATTATCAGAAATGGTTTAGGGATTCATCGTCCGTGGTGGGTTCAGAGAATTGCCTGAACATTGAAGAATTGATCGATATTCAACCCAACGGTAACGCCAACTTTTGCGTCGATTTTCCCGATTATAGTCTCGGGAATGTGAGACATTCAACCATCAAAGAGATATGGAATTCCGCCAGGGCGTCTCAGTTTCGGCATTATCGGCGCGAGCAGCCATTGGCCGTCTGTTATCGATGCGGCGCCAAGTATATATCTGAAATAAAGGAATAATCGGTTTGAAGTGGAAATCGCCCACGAGGAGAAATTCAAAGATGCAAAAAATCGTTCCGCATTTATGGTTCGACAAACAAGCCAGACAGGCAGCAGAGTTTTATATATCACTTTTTGACAATTCAAAAATAGATTTCGTTTCCCTTATACCGGATACGCCATCCGGCGACGCCGAACTAGTCGGTTTTCAGATCATGGGATATGAGTTCATGGCCATCAGCGCCGGTCCTTATTTCAAAGTCAATCCTTCCATATCATTCCACGTCAGGTGCAGAACCGTCGAAAAGGTGGAGCAAATCTGGGAAAAGCTCTCGCAGGACGGAACAGTCATGATGGAACTCGGAGAGTATCCTTTCAGCAGGAGATACGGCTGGATACAGGACCGCTTCGGCGTATCCTGGCAAGTCATTCATACTGCAGGAGATTTCAATCAAAAAATCATGCCCGCACTGATGTTTGTCGGCGATGTCTGCGGCAAAGCGGAGGAGGCCACTGGGTTCTACACATCAATTTTCAAAGACGGCAAAGCGGAAATCCTGGCGCGCTATGCCGAGAACGAGACGCCTGATCAGGAGGGAACAGTGCAGTATGCTCAATTCATCCTTGCCGGTCAGGAATTCGCCGCCATGGACTCTGCCTTTGCGTACGAATTTCGCTTCAATGAGGCGATTTCATTTATCATCAACTGCGCAGACCAACAGGAAATTGATTATTTCTGGACTGTACTTTCCGCTGAGCCACAGGCTGAACAATGCGGCTGGATCAAAGACAAATACGGTGTTTCGTGGCAAATCATTCCGGCAAATATGGCAGAACTCATCGCCAGGAATCCGGCCAAGACCACGCCCGTGATGCTCAAGATGAAGAAAATTATCATCGCCGATCTGGAAAAGGCAGGAGAAAAAAGATGAACAAAAAAAGTTATTCTTTCATCCGGCTCCCAATGGTCGGTCATACATATCTTTCGTTTTGAAAATGATAAGATCATTGAAGCGTGGGAAGCGTCGCAGCAGGTACTGCAGGATTCTGCCGATGAAAACGGATTGTTTTAAGAAAATGACAGGCGTATCCTTACAGAAGGAATTCCAAAAACACGATATGTAAATCGTGCTGTCGGTTGATTGGATTGTTACTGAATTAATCAAATCGTAATCGACATTGGTTAGTATAAAGACAGCATTAATATGAAAAAAGTATTCGTCGTCATTTTTTTCATCGCCTGGATTTGGTTTTTATTTTCAGGCTGCGATTCAAATCATGGTGTTGAACCGGAGCCGACTGATGAAATTCCCCTGCCCATCATCACCGATGATGGCTGGGAAGCCGCTTCGCTGAGCAGCGTCGGCATGGATGCGGGTAAACTCGGACAGTTATTGCAGCGGTTGGATCAGACCAGCGACCATCGCATCCACAGCATCCTGGTCGTTCGAGAGGGGAAACTGGTCCTTGAAAAATATTATCCCGGACTCAAATTCAATTTAGGTCAGTATACCGGAGGTTCCGGCTATGACCTGAATGATTTGCACGTCC
>RPQV01000110.1 GCA_003818595.1 Calditrichota bacterium | reverse complement strand
TTTACGCACATCGACTCCTTGACATTGGATTGTTCAACCATTTTAGGGCAATTCACGTTCGGGCGGATAAGTTTTTCTGACCAGGCTCCAGGGATGCTCCTTGACCGTACGGCTGAAATCATCCAGATTCTTTGTCAGTGAATTCAAATTGTCCATGATTTGATTATATTGTCCCTGGTTCTGAATCATCGACTCATCGACATTCTTGAGAATCGAATCCAGCCGCTCGATTGAAGCTTTGCTTTGAACGAGCATGTTTTCCAGGAGAGCCACACTGTTGGTAATCGATTGATCATTATTCTCGACCATGGCACGAAGAGCTGCAATGAGCGACTGGGTTTCCAGAACCAGACCATTTACGCTTTCCAATGACAGCTGGAGATTGCGTTCCGATACGGCGGCAATCTGGTTAATCGAATGAATCATTTGCGACATCTCGTTCCGATTGTTTTCATTCAACAGGTCATTTAAGCGGCGCAGCAATTCTGCCAACTCCTCGGCGGCATCCGAAGCAACGCCCGACAGCTGAGCATAGGCGGTAACATCTTCCGCTAGAATGAAGGAGCCGGGGGGCAGCAAAGGGTCATCCTGAGTACCGGCAGTGATCTCGATATAAAAAGAGCCCATGATGCCGATGGTGGTCATGAAGGCACGACTTCCCGCTCGAATCGGGGTATTCTTTTCGATTTCCATCACCACTTCAACCCCGGGGTATTGATTCCCCGGCAACCGCACATCGACCACGCTTCCCACCGGCAAACCGGCAAAGCGAACCGCTGACCCCTTTTCAATACCTCCGACATAGCCAAAGCGGGCTTTGTATTCTACTTTTTCCTCGAATGAACTCACGCCAATAATGATCGCCAAAAACACCGTAAAAATGATGAGACTGGCAATAATAAAAATTCCGGCTTTAACTTCACTAGATTTGTATTCCATTGTCAGTCCTGACTCTTCAACATAGGGTTATTTCCACCAATTCGTTCATCAACTGATTTATTCCGCCATCAGATCCTGCAAATACTGGTCAGGATCCAAATTCTCATCGTCAGCTCGCCGCTCAATGAATTGAAGGACATAGGGATCCTTGCTCTGACGCATTTCAGCTTGGGTTCCTAAAAATTTGATCTCTCCATCATGCAGCAGACATATTCTATCGGCGATCATAAATACAGAAGCCATCTCATGGGTAACCACAACAATGGTCATACGAAGGGCTGTCTTCAGCTTGAGAATAAGCTGATCGATTCCCGCTGCCACAATGGGGTCCAGACCGGCAGAGGGTTCATCGCACAACAAAATATCGGGATCCATCGTGATAGCACGTGCCAAAGCTGCCCTTTTTTTCATGCCTCCTGAAAGTTGAGAAGGCATAAAATTTTCAAATCCGCTCAGACCGACCAATCCCAATTTAAGTCGCGTCATGATGCGGATGGTAGAACTCTCCTGTGGCGTATGCTCCATGAGCGGCAGGGCGACATTTTCACCCACAGTCATCGAATTAAAGAGCGCGCCGTTTTGAAAGAGCAATCCCATCTTGCGCAACAGTGCGTTCTGCTCTTCTTCTGACGCGGTCACCATGTCAATGCCCTTGATGAGAATCTGACCCTTGTCGGGTTTATTCAAACCCACCAAATGACGAAGCAGGGTGCTTTTACCGCATCCGGAACGCCCCAGGATGACAAATGTCTCGCGCGGGTAAATATCGAGCGTGATGCCTTTGAGGATTTTGCGATGACCGTAGCTCGTGTGCAGGTCGCGTACTGTAATAATCGGTTCCGTCATCTATAATGTCGAATAAAAGAGCATGGTGAACATTAAATCAGCCAATATGACCATAAAAATGGAGACAACAACCGACGTCGTCGTCGATCGTCCGACGCCTTCAGCACCGCCCTGCACATTGAAACCCTGGTAGGCGCCCACCTGAGCAATGATGATGGCGAAGAAAAAGCTTTTCACCAGTCCGGTGATAAAATCTTTGGCCAGCAGCGCTTCAGCCGTCTGATTAAAATAGGCAATGAACGCAATCTTGAGATTGCTGATAGCGAGCACAAAGCCTCCGGCAATGCCGACAAAATCAGCGATGACGGTCAAACAGGGGACGACCACCATCATGGCGATCATGCGCGGAGCGACGAGAAATCCGATCGGATTCAGCGCCATGGTCTGCAGCGCATCCAGTTCTTCGGATACTTTCATGGTCCCGATTTCCGCGGCGATCGCCGATCCGCTGCGGCCGGCGATGATGATGGCGGTGATCAAGGGTCCCAGCTCGCGGCACATGGATACGCCGACCAGGTCGGCGACATAAATCGTGGCGCCGAATCGCTCCAGCTGATAGGCCGCCTGCATCGCGATAATCAGACCCACGCAAAAGGAAATCACGCTGACAATGGGAACAGACTCGACGCCGATGCGTACCATTTGCACAAAGGTCGCTCCCCAACGGATCGGCTTTCCCCGAAAGGGCGCCAGAAAGATCCATGACAGCGATTGCAGAGCCAATGATGACATTCGCGCGGCATGCACAAAAAACAATACGAGTTTGCGGCCGCTATGGCCGGCTGTTTTCCGCAACGTCATCTGGCCATTGCCGCTTCTATATTCTGATAGATTTTAAATATTTTATCCAGCCGCGTCAATTCAAAAACTTCGCGCACATTGTCGCGCAAACCGACGATTAAAAGCGTCCCGCCATATTCTCCGCACATCTGCAGTCCCTCAATGAGCGTCGCCACGCCCGAGCTGTCCATATAACTGACCTCGTTGAGATCGACAATAACAGGGGATTGCTTCTGCTTGACCAATTCCAGTAACGCCCGGCGAACCTGGGTCGATGAGTACATGTCCACTTCACCCACAATTCTCAACTGCGCCGAGCCTTGATCATTTATTACGCTGATGTCCAAACTCACGTTGTTTTATCCTTTGGTCTCTGTTTACTCATATACAAACGATTGCCGCGATCCACACCAAAACTATATTTGACTTTATCCATCACCGAAGTGATCAAATAGACTCCTAAACCTCCAGGACGGATTTCATGCAGCGGTCGTGATTTTATCTTCTCGATGTCGGCCGGTTCACCCTCATCCTCAAGGATAAATTCGAGCCGCGTCGGTTTGATTTTACAGGTAATGATGATGCTCTGGCCGGATTTACCTTTGTAAGCATGCTTGATAATGTTGGAACAAGCCTCATCGATAGCCAAGATGATCTTGCTTGTCTCCATATGTTCGAAATCCGCCAATTCGCAAACTTTACTGACAGCCGCCCGCATCACGCTCAGGAGCGGTGGATCACTCGTCAAATGCAGTTCGATCGTTTTGGTCATAAATGAAATGCGTCTCTCCATTCCTTCAATATTGATCATGCACTATGACATGGACTGAGCTTTTTGCCATTGAAAAGACACGAGGGTGATGTCATCGTGCTGCGGGGCGGACTGCATGTGCAGATAAACCTGTTTCAGGCAATCTTCCACAATCTGCATCGCTGATGACCAAGGCCTCGACAACATAGTCGTCAGCCGTTTCATGCCGAATTCCAGATGTTTATTATTTTTGGCCTCGACAATGCCGTCGGTATATAACAGGATGATATCTCCCGGCGTCAGCTGCATCTCCTTCTGGGCAAATGTCAACTCGGGAAGTATGCCGAGTGGAGGATTACCGGCCGCTGGAAAAAGCGAAGCGTTTCCGTCTTTCATGTACATCATCGGCAGATGACCGGCTTCACTGTAGCACAACCGACCCGTCCAAATATCAATATTCACAAACTGCAGGGTCACAAACATGCCGTGCCTGCCACGATCCACGAGGGTATTGTTGAGTTTCTCCAATAATTCACTAGGTTGACGACATTGCTGCACATAAAAACGAAAATCGCTCATCAAACGCGCCATGTAAAGCGCCGCCGGCACACCCTTGCCGGAGACATCTCCGATGAGCAGGCCGACATGGCGGTCATCCAACATCAGGACGTCAAACAAATCGCCGCCGACCGAAATAGCCGGCAAATTTCGAGCCGCAATATCAAAAATCCCGTTTTCACCCTGCGGTAATTTTTGCGGCATGAAACTCTGCTGGATCTCTTTCGCGGACTCGAGCTGCTGTCTTAACCGTTCCTGCTCCAGGGAGAGCTGGTGGAAGCGGGCATTTTCAATGGCCAGCGCCACCTGGCGTCCAAAGGTGGTGAAAAGATTCAAGTCGTACTCGGTGTACTCTTTGCCGTCCGTCCGGTTGATCACTTCAGCGACGCCGATCAAACGATCCTTCCAAATGAGGGGAACCGCCAAGATCGACCTGGTCACAAATCCGGATTGAGTATCCACCTGCCCATAAAACCGTTGATCGCGCTGAACATCAGGCACAATGAGCGGCTGTGCATTCTGCCAGACCCAACCGGCGATACCCTGGCCTTTTGCCAGGGTTATTTTTTTGCTCAGCTGTCCGGCATGAGTGCCCAACGCAATTTCACACTCGAGCGCCTGCGTCTCCTGATTGATCAGAAAAACAGAACTGGCTTCGGCCCGCATCACCTCCTGCGCTTTTTCCATCACCAACGCAAGAACCTGCTCAAGATCGAGGGTGGAACTGATGATATTGGTGACTTCAATCAGGCTTTTCAAGTCATCAAAATGCGACTTGAGCCGATCCATCTCTTCGCGACAAAGATCAGTGCGATTATCCCGGTATACATCCATACTAATGAGCCTCGAGCCAGTTCGAACCCACGCCGATCTCGACCTTGATCGGCACCTGTAGAGTGATGGCGTGCTCCATCTCTTGGCGAATGAGCAGCTTGACGGTATCCAATTCAGTCTTGGGCACGTCAAAGACCAATTCATCATGAACCTGAAGGATCATTTTGGTATGCAGACGTTCGGCCTCCAGCCGCCGTTGAATATGAATCATCGCGACCTTGATCATATCTGCCGCGCTCCCTTGGATGGGCGTGTTGATCGCCGTGCGTTCAGCAAATTCGCGGATGCGTCGATTATCGCTGTTGATTTCCGGAATGTATCGACGCCGCTTCAAAAGGGTGGTCACATATCCCTTTTCGCGCGCCTCGCGCACGACATCCACCATAAAACGCTGTACCAGGGGATAAGAAACAAAATAGGCCTCGATAAACTGAACAGCTTCATCCATCGAAATGTTCAGGCGCTGGGACAGTCCGTACGCCCCCATACCATACATGATGCCGAAATTGACCTCTTTGGCTTTTCGCCGCTGCTCCGGCGTCACCTCAGCAGGAGGCACATTAAAGACCAACGCGGCAGTGCGTTGATGAACATCCTCATCATTTAAAAAAGAGGTCAGCAGTGTGCGGTCGCCCGATAAATGCGCCATGATGCGCAACTCGATCTGAGAATAATCGGCATCGACCAACACATGATCCGCATCAGTGGGGATAAATGCGGCGCGGATGCTGCTTCCCAATTCAGTACGAATCGGGATATTCTGCAAATTCGGATCGCTGGACGAAAGCCTGCCGGTGGCGGCGACGGTCTGATTGTAACTGGTGTGTAATCTGCCGGTCCGGCTATTCACCATCCGCGGCAGGGCATCGACATAGGTCGATTTGAGTTTGGCATATTGGCGATAATCGAGAATCTTGCGCGGAAGCTCATGCTGCGAGGCGAGTTCTTCCAAAACCGTCACATCGGTCGAAAATCCTGTTTTTGTCTTGCGCGAAGAAGGCAGGTTGAGTTTTTCAAAAAGAATCTGGCCGAGCTGTTTGGGGGAATTGATATTGAAACGAACGCCGGCGCTTTCATAAATCTGATGCTCAATTTCATTCAACTCGCCCTCGAGCCTGTGCGATAATTTTCCCAAAAAGGAACGATCGATATGGACGCCGTGTTTTTCCATGGTGATCAGGGTGAACATCAGCGGGATCTCGACCTGCTGCATCAGAGAGGTGAGTTCCAATTCTTCCACCAGCGGTTCCAGCTTTTCCCATAGCCGCCAGGTCACATCCGCATCCTCGCAGGCATATTCACTGACATTTTCAATGGGAACCTGATTCATGGTGATTTGATTGGCGCCGCTGCCGATCAGCTGCGATGTGGGTATTTTTTTCAGATTGAAATGAGCCAGGGCGAGCGCATCCAAATTGTGCTGACGGGCGGACGGATCGAGCAGATAACTGGCCAGCATGGTATCAAAGACGAGTCCTTTGACGACGATATCGTAATGCGATAACACCAGAATATCATATTTGGCATTCTGTCCGCATTTTTTTATCGATTCATCCTCGAACAACGGTTTCAACAGCGCCAGAGCGCGACGCAGCGACAGCGGCTTGTTCTCGCTGGTGAGATCATGCGGACCATCGACAGGCACATAATAGGCTGTTCCTGAAGAACAGCAAAACGAAAGTCCCACCAACTCGGCTTTCATCGGGTCGATGCTGGTGGTCTCGGTATCAAATACAAATCGGCCGGTGCGGACGAGCAGCCGGATCAATTCTTCCAGTTCAGCTTCCGAGTGCAGCAGATGATATTCCCGCGCAACATTGCGATTGATCGGCGCGTATCGTTCAGCCAGGGTTCGAAATTCCATTCGCTGGAAAAATTCAAAGGCGGTTTGTCGGTTGATTTGACCGATTTGCAGTTCACGGTAGGACGTCTCCAGGGGAACATTGCAATGAATTGTGGCCAATTGCTTTGATAATCTGGCAGCCTCCGCACTTTTTTCCAGAGAGGTGCGCGCCCGTTTATCAGTGATTTCCTCGATGCGGCTCAAAACCTGATCGAGGGTGCCGAATTGCTGCAGCAATTTTAACGCGGTGACCGGGCCGATGCCGGCGACGCCGGGAATGTTGTCGGAAGAGTCGCCCATCAAGGCCAAATAGTCAATAATTTTGCCCGGCGGCAGACCGATCTTTTCCTGAACGCCGCGCTCATCCACCCATTCGACTCCCTGTCCGCCCCGCTTGGGATTCAGAATGACCGTTTTCGAATTCACCAGCTGCATCATATCCTTGTCGCCGGAGACGATGACAGTGCGCACGCCGGTCTGCGATGCCTGTTGCGCCAGCGTACCGATGATGTCATCCGCCTCGAATCCCGGTTTGGCGATGATCGGGATCTGCAATACCGAGAGCATTTCGCGGATGCGCGGCAACTGCTCCACCATGTCGTCCGGCATTTCTTTGCGGGTGGCTTTATACTCTTCATACAACTCATGGCGAAAGGTGGGTTCAGGAGTGTCGAAAACGACGGCGAAAAAATCCGGCTTTTCTCCATCGATCAACTGCAGCAGCGTATTGGTAAACCCGAAAACCGTGCTGACGTTCTCCCCTCTCGAATTGACCAAAGGATTGCGTTCAAAAGCATAGTAAACCCGATAGGCCAACGCCATGCCGTCAATCAAAAAAAGCACCGGATGGGAATTCATGCTCATATCGTCCCAATAATTAAGTAAGTGTAATGTAGCACAAAATGCTTTGTGATGCAAGCAAAAGTCTGCCAGGGTATCCCCCCAAATTTTGTAGAAAGACCAACAAGAGCTGTCCTCCGCTGGAGACGGCGGCAGTGACAGTTCTTTTCCCGACCACGGGATCTGTCAAACAAACATAAGAACATTTCACTCCTCCTACGGAGTTCTGACTTCTATTTGTCTGAATACTTTTGAAACTTTATGTTTCGGCAGGAAGTAATACAGCAGTTCTTTGACAATTGATTTTTCGGCGTTAATACCTCTACTTTTGTTAAAATTATCTTGATTAATTAGAAACTGAGCCTTATCATAATCCTAGGCCATCAGAATCAGGAAATATAATCTTTGTTTATAAAGTTGAATAAAATAAAGTAGTAAAAAATAGTGGATTTATCATGTCTGATCTTTTTAAAAATTTAATTGCCGGGGCGGGAACTTTACTTGATCTCTACCCTGAACAGGATAAATCAGAATTGTGTCCTGATGAATTATTTTCGCAGAATGGTTTCGAAGCATTATCCAGAGACTGGGAGATGCTTACAAGTGATTCTAAAAGGGCATTGAAAGGCCTCCTCGTAAAAGAATAATCTCTGATACTGAAACTCGGAGAAAATTGCCGCGGAAGAGTAAAGAACAGAATGAACAACCGCAGGACGTCAAACATGTTTTTGCGTCAAAAACGGAGATATATAAGGGTGAATATCCTTCCGGCAAAATGTTTAAAGAATATGAAGAAGCAATTCCTGGATTAGGGGAGAAAATATTCGAACTGATCAAATCGGAAGCAGAATATCGTAGAATATCAGGGACAAATGCATTTATTAAACTTACTCCGAGAGAAAACGAGGTCAAATATTCGGCCTGATAGTATCTCTTTCATTCCTCATATCAAGCACATTTCTGATATATAATGGACAAAACATATCGGGAACAATTCTGGGGAGCGGAACTCTGCTTGGTCTGGTAACTGTATTTGTGCTGGGAAGGAAAGCTCATTTATCGGATAAATCAGAGGAATCGTCTCGAGTTAAAACAAATTAATATTATAAAAAGGGCAGACACAGCATCTGCCCCGACAAATATTTATTTGACTGTCATTATCTCAATATTTATTATAGATCTTATAAGATTTGATTCTCTGATTTTTGGGGGATACTGTAAGTCTGCGGCGCGAACGCGGACACTTGACAGGATGACGCCGGCAATTTCGTGACTCTCACCCCCATTGCGCGAATGACGCCCGATGTTGCGCAATAGACACTCGCCTTCGCACAAGAGACAACGGCTCTCTCGTGCGGGACACTCTGCTTCTCACTCTGGATCATGAGCATTTCACCAGAGACAATGATCCTTTCCCGCTCGATGCTGACCTTCGCACGAAAGACAATGGACAAATCACGATCAACAATGATCCTCACGCCGGAGACCATGGGCATTTCAGACCGGACAATGGGCTTCACGCCGGAGACATCGGGCATTTCAGACCGGACAATGGACGTCGCGCCGGAGACAACGGGCATTTCAGACCGGACAATGGGCTTTGCATAATTGATAA
>RPQV01000109.1 GCA_003818595.1 Calditrichota bacterium | reverse complement strand
GGTGTCTGGGCGCTTTCTTTCACCAGCCGAATCCGAAGCCCGGGAGAACGATCCACGGTATGATTGGCGCCTTCCGGTAAACCGAGCTGTCGCGTCAACCGCAGATCGATTTCTAAAAACGGGAGAAAAGTGAGCGATGAAAAAACCGTCAATCCGTCATGCTCATAATGAGTGTAAGCCAAAACCTTTTTGGGTATAAAACTGATGCCGGCAGTCATTATGCCGTCGTGATGGAATTCAGCCGTCGGCATTCGCACCATTCCGGGTAATCCGGACAGCGTTTCTCCTCCGGCCGCGATCGGTACTGTGAAAATGGAAAGTAAACAGATGATCTGCCTTTGAAAGGATTTCATCAACTCACCTGGCGAAAAATGGTTTGAGCGTGCTGGAAAGATACCGCGGATGAGAACGAATAAATATGTCATCCATGATCATGCTGTTTGAAAGCTTGGCGCCGTTGAAGGTTTCCCTTCTTCCTTGATAGCCGAGGGTAAAGTAATCCGCTATGCGCAACCGCACTCGTCTTTGGGGGGAATGACGAGAGGGGGGAAGCGGCAGGTAAAGCCGTAACCCTCCGTTCCATTCGTCGTTGCTGTTGCCGGCCCAAATATCCAGCCCCAATTGCCCCAAAAAGCGAAGAACGTCGACGCGGATGCCGCGATCCTGATATAAATATTGATGAACACCAGCCGTGAGAAAAAGCTGTAATCGATCGACAAACAAAGTCGTCTCCAAAGACCAGGTGAGAATATTCAACGGTTCATACAGGAAAACACCGCGATCCATAACCGAGTAACCCGAATAGGCTGAACGAATATCAAGCGCAATCTTGCCTTGGGCAACAAGTTTTCGCACCATTCCCTGCACTCCATACCGTTCCTCGCGAAAACTTCCCAATGAAAGAAAAAGCCACCAATTATATGGGAATGCCCGAAGCACATTGAGATTTGTCGGGCCAAGGCGAACGTGATCGCCATAATCGTCCAATTCATTATAAAGCGGCAGGATCAGAGATGAGGAGAATATCAAACCGGGCGATATCAGGGTTCTCAATTCCGGAACGATATTCAACTGCAGGGCTATAGGATCATCATAATTTCCCAGCACCGCTCTCACCTCGGGAAGTAAAATGACGTCCAATTTGAAAGCCGAAGAATTGATGGACTCGTATCGGCGCAGAAATTTCCAAAAAGGAAAAGGATTGTCGCTCACGGTCAGTTTTGGAACAATCAGGGTGCGGCCGGTCGAGGGGACTTTCACTGTCGCCATTTTACGGCTGTAAAAACCGGCGACAGGGACATTGTATTTCTGCACGACAATCGTGATTCCATTGGTCGATGGAGGAACAGCCGAAATGCAGTTCAGCAGTGCTGATTCCAATCCGCGAATGGTGTTGCGATATCTCACATTTTCAAAGGTGAGAAGCGTTGCCTTTTGCGTGGATAGGGCAGCAATATTTTTAAATCCATTTTGTTCCAGTTTTTCAGTCAGAGAATGATTGACCGATATTCCAGCAGGCGCACCTGCAGCCGGAATGACTGTCCATGATATCCAACACACGGCAGCAATGAAGGGTGAGTGTAGGTACTGAAACCAAATTCTACATTGTCGGAATGAAACAGGCGACCGAGTTCTCAAGGTGTCTCACTTGTACTGTACGGTTGAATTTAAAAAAACAGAGCAAATACAGTGCCGACTCGGTCTGCCGGTCACCGTCTTACCTTACTTTTCCTTTCGGTGGAATAGCTTGCTGTGCCGCCCCATATGTTCAATAATAATCGTCGTGACCCAACCGATAAGCAACATAACGGCCAGTAAAATGGCATAAGCCAGTTTCCAATCGAGACGGCTGGTGAATCGGCTGTATTCAGACATACCGCCAAGGCTGGCAATCAGCGTCAATGGCAGGAAAACCGTGTTGATGACTGTCAGATTTTTGAGAATTTGATTCATATTATTATTCACCAAACTTCCGCGCGCATCCATTAATCCGGAGAGGACATTATCATAAATTTCGGCTTGTTTGGCGCACTGGTCGTTTTCGATGATAATGTCCTCTAAAAGCTCTGTTTCCTCCATCGTTAGACTGAGCTTTTCAGCGTTATGAAGGATTTTCGTCAGCATGACGCCATTGCTCGAAAGAGCATTCAGGTAATAGGTCAGACTCTCCCCCAATGCGAACAACTGAATCAGCTGTTCATTTCCCAATGCCGTGTTGATTTTGTTTTGAATGTCGCGCGAAGCCATGCGGATGACTCGGAGGTGTTCAAGAAAATGGTGCGCCGTCTGCGAAAACAGATTCAATACAATTCCCAGCCGTGATTCCGCAGGGTGTCTAAATTTCTCTTCAAAGAAGGGAATCTCTTTGGCGAGGATGAGCACCAGCTTGTTCGACATCAACATCATACCGATGGAACAGATATTGAAATAAATTTCCTTGTCGAGGGAAAAGGTATCAGGATGCTTCCAGATGATGAAGGTGTGGTTGGGCCTGAGTTCGACGCGGGAGATTTCATCAGGATCCAGAGCTGACGCCAAAGAGTGATGATCGATGCCCAGTTGAGAAACGATATCGCTTCGTTCCTGGGCATCGGGATTCAAATAAGCCTCGATCAGAGCAGTTTTCTGCTCAACCGGGACAAGCCTATTGTCGATCAATTGATAGCTTTTCTTCATGGCCCCGCCTCTCTTTCTGTCCAATGCAGGCCGGCGGATTCGGTTATAAAACCTTCTCCATCGCCGGCAACCTGCACGCCGACGATTTTTGTCCTGGATAGACATTCTTCTTTTAGAACAGGATCATCCTGACTTTTTATTTGGCGAGAATCACATCCATTGACAACTTGATGGGTTCGCTATTCATCCCGCGGCCACCTCCGCCTTGACCTGCACCAGCCAGCTCGGTTTCTGCATTTCCTTCAGGTATGGCGCCGCCTCCTCTACCACCGCCGCGCCCACCACGTCCGCCGCCTGGGCTGCCGCCTGGGCTACCGCCGGCATCAGCAGATGAAGTGGGACGCATAGGCCGCATGCCGGAAAATTGCATTTGCGGCGTTTCAATCCCCAAGGTGATTTGCGGAGCAAAATGCCATTGAACTCTCCCTGAAATCTCCAGCGGCAGGCATAGTTCGTAAATCATCTTATTGTCATGCAGCCCCAGCTGA
The DNA here is from genome assembly GCA_003818595.1 of Calditrichota bacterium. GTDB lineage: Bacteria > Zhuqueibacterota > Zhuqueibacteria > Residuimicrobiales > Krinioviventaceae > Fontimicrobium. The sequence continues at coordinate 5,846 of RPQV01000109.1, read as the reverse complement.
AACTGAATCCCCATCTGCTCCGCCTCACGATGGGTGAAAATTCCCAAGTTGTTGCTTTTATGGTCGACAATCTGCACATCCCGACACCATTCTTTGGTAAAAGCCTGGAATCGCTCCTCATCGAATTTGCCCGAGCGATCGTGGAGCGAGCGGAAGAAATCTCCGGCTGGCAGTTCTCTCTCCATTAAACCCCGTGGAAATTTAACGCCTGCCTCCTTGACTCCGTCGCCTTGTTCGTCCAGCCACAGCACCAGCCCGGTCATCAGCAAACGATGTTGGGTGGAGATATCATCCGTCATCAATAGCAGATACAGATTTTTTGTGTCATTTTGCACGGCATAGGAAACCTTTGTTTTTTCATCGACGATGAGATTGGAATTCCATTCGCTGTTCAATCCGTCGATCACCAAGGGATTCTCCGGGATTTGACTGGTGAGTACCTGTTTTTTACATCCGCTAATGAACAGCAGCAGCAGAAAGGGAGAAATAAAAAGACGAGAGCATGTTTGTGATTTCATTTTTATCCTCCTGAAAATCAATGGTCTACAAATGCTTTGTGTCCTTCGTGACCTTCGTGGTGGATGATACATTCTGGAAAACCTTGAATTAATTTTCGTAATTTGCCATGATCAATATCATTTGATACTCCAGCGCGAAAGCGCTTCCTCTTCTTTGATAAAAATGGATTCGCCCGCAATGATCGGATGGGCATATACCGGTGTTTCGGCCAGTTTATAGCGATGGATGGGAGCGAAATGATCAGCCTGAGGATCGAAAACTATCAATTCCGACTTGGGCGTCTGCAGAAACATCACCGAGCCGGCATCAATCAAAGAGCCAAAACGATCATATTTGGTGGTGTCAGCCCAAACCTTTTCCCCTGTTTTAGCGTCAAGACAAAAAACTGCAGCCGACTGAACGTCGATCCCAAAGAGGCGATTGTTCTTGAGGATGGGTGTGTTGAACGCCGTGCCCAATGTTTCATTTTTCCACAGCTCTTTGGTGACGAATTCTGATCCCTGCTGTTCAATTTTGATCGCCTGCGTGCCGCGGCCTTGACCAGTCATGAATAGGATGGCGCCATTCAGGACTGGAGTCGCCGAATTATAAAACCTGCGCTCTCCAATCGCCGGTATTTGCCATAGTAACCGGCCGTTCTCTACAGCCAATCCGACAAGACTCTGGTCGGTGAATACGGCTAACTGTTTTGTGTCAAATGCTGTCACCAATACCGGCGAAGAATACGTCGGCTCTTCGCCGGCCCATTTCCAAAGGAGTTCGCCTGTTTTAAACTTAAATGCGGCGATTATGCCGTCTTCTTTACCGCCGAGCTCTACAATGCACATGTTGTCGACGATTAATGGAGACATGCCGGTGTAGAATTGAGGAACGTTGGTGAACTCTCGATTTTGCCAGATTATTTTGCCGGATTTGGCATCAGTGCAGGTCAAAATGCCGCCGACACCCAGGGTGAAGACGTTGCCCTGCACCACAGCGGGTGAACTGCGCGGTCCGGGATGGGAGGCAGGTCCTCCGGTGACTTCCGGCGCCGGATTATTCCAGCGCCAAAGTTCTTTGCCGTCTACTGCATCGAGGCAGAGAAGAAGCTCTTCATTCCCCTGACGAACATGAGCGAATATCCGGTTATTGACCAGCGCAGGAGTGGCATCGCCCTTGCCCACGGTCACTTTCCATTTGAGTTTCAACTGATCCGGCCATGTTTTTGGCGCCTTGAAGCCGCTCGCCCGTCCGTCTCGGTGCTCGCCCTGCCATTGCGGCCAGTCTTGAGCCAAAAGAAATGTCGAGGACAATAAAAACATGATCAGGCTGAGCATTTTGATCAAGAAATAATTATTTTTCATAATGTTCCTCTTACAAGAAACAGATTGTACAGTATGGACTCGCCCGCTGCCACATGGTCGCGGAATGGTTGAGAGTTGATGAGCAGTCCGGGAAGGAAAATGAACAACCACAAAATGACCGATAAAATGCCGGTGATGCTGTTGATCAACATGTTCACCTCCTTAATAACGGTGCTGAATCATGCAATTTGAATTCTTCAGAACAATATGCTGAAGGTATAGGCGCTCAGCTTTCCCAACAGACCAACGTCTCGATAAGCATAGTCGATGCGGAATGCGAGATTGTTCATCAGTTGATATTTGAGCCCGCCGCCGAAAGAAAAGCCGTAATGGGAGTCCACCATGAATAACGCCTTGTAACCGCCGCGCAGATAGAAGTCGCCAAAAGAGGGTATGGTATAACGATATTGGGCGCCGATATTCATCGATTCGCTGTTGTTGTTGGGGTGAAGAGCGTCAACCTCGATTGTCAGCTTTTGACGTGACGATGCAATGGGATGCACGGCCGCTCCGATGCGGAAGATCAGCGGCAGTTCCCATCCCAAAGTCTTGAATTCACCTTCGGTGAAGGCATAATTGCCCGCTTCATAAGGGTAAAGATCAATCGGTTGCAGCAGATCCATGCCTTCAAATTGCATCTTTGTGCCATAATTCGAAATGCTCATGGCAATGGTCAGGCCGTCCGACCTCAGAGAGGTGGGAGAGAAAAAAGTGGTTTCGACGACCATGCCAAGGTCAAATGCGAGAGCTCCGGCGCTGGAATGCCAAATTTTTTGTGAGATATATTTTGCCGAAGCGCCGAAGGCAAACCATTGCGCCAACTTTCTGGCGTATGTGAGTGAAAAGGCGGCATCGCCGGCTGAATACATCTCACCGGTACCGTCCTGCTGCTGCATAGTTGTCACTTTCATATCACCATAAGAGACCTGATAAAGACCAAACGCGAGCATGCCGTAGCGATGCAGGTCGAGACCGACAGCCGTGAAGGAGGTATTGATATCCGCAATCCATGGTTGATACATGAATTGTGCTTCGCTCTGACGCATGTAGGGGAGACGGGCGGGATTCCAAAAAATAGCGGATAAATCCTCTGCGGATGCGACTGCCGCATCGCCCATAGCACTTCCACTGCTGCCATAGCCGATCTCGAGAAAATTTGCCGCAGTTGTTCCCACGCGGTAGGGATCATCGGCACGAGTGAGGGAGACCAGCAGCAGATTCGATAATCCGATCATCAACAATACATTAATTGTATTCATTCATCGATCCTTTCGTAACAGACACAGCTCCATATTCTTGACCTATTTTATGATGCTGAATTTGCCGATTTTCTCATCGCCGGTTTCTTTGGCTTTGACATAATAGATATAGACTCCGGCAGCCACTTCCAAACCCTCTTTACTGAGCAAATCCCAATGGGTGGCGCCATTCTCCTCACTATTATCGACATCGAGTTCATCTACCAGTACGCCGCTGACGGTGAATATTTTGATTTCGCAGCGGGCGGGGAGATGAATAAACAACAACTGTCGTCGCTGGTTGAGGTACTGATTGGCCACTGCCGTCTCCATGTGATTGGTGGCGACATAAGGATTGGGAACCACCTGAATGGAATCCATGGTCGTTTTAATCGCCGAAATATTGGTTGCTCCTTTCGGCAGAACCTTGAATGTCAACGAATCGGTGACGAAAAAAGGCCGCTTGAAAACGATGCGATAGACATCATTGGGTTGCGGCAATTCAGAACCCGGTTGCAATGAAATGGCAAAAATTGTTTTATACCAATTGCCCTTTGTATCGATATAAGCTGCCAGAACTTTATCATTTTCAATTTCAAAAGTGCCGCTGCTGTCCACGTCAACCGCCATCAGATCCAGAGTTTCATAATCTCCGCTGGAATCAGGAAAGGTCTTGATGATCGCCTTGAAATTAAAGCTCTGTCCCATGATGAGCTGGTCTTTTTCCAGCTTTTGATTGAATTCGTCTCGAATTCGGGTGGTTTTTGTCGTTTGGCTGGTGTAAAGCCCTTCGTCTCCGAAAATGATTTCATATTCCCATGGCAGATATCTGGTTTCGACCGTAGGGTAGACATTCATCGCCACCTTACCCGAATGATTGCCGACTTTCCACCCGCTGACCTCATAATCGATGTCCTGCGACGAGGCATAGAAGGTATTGAGATAATAATCCATGCTCAACCCTTCAAAAGCATCGGTTTCGAAGGATTCTTGAAAATCCATGGTATAGGCATTCAAACTGTCTATTTTTTGCGAATGGATAGGCGCAAAGGTGAAATCATCAGAAGTGCGGATTTTAGACACCACCAGCCGATTGCCGTCGGTCACATCATATACGATATAACCGTTATTGGTGTAGGTCAGACTCAGCGGTGCTTGACGAAGGGTCGTGATGGTGTCAGCCGAGAACATCACCTTATAGATATGATTCTCCTGGATCTCCTCCGGCATCAGAATTTTGGGGGTGATATCGCCGGCGCCGGGCGGCCAACTCTTTTTCAGAATTTCGATTTGCGGCGGCACATATCCAGCGGCTGCCTGATGGGGAGTGACAAACACAACATTGCGGCCGAGTGCCCGTACTTCTTCAGCCTCATCCAATTCGATAACCGTATTGTTTTCAGAAGGCGTCACACCGCTGCCGATTTCAGGGATACCTCGGTCATAGGCGATGAGAGCATAATAGTAGGTTTTGCCATTTTCAACCTGATTGTCGATGAAATAATGTTGAATGCCGGTGTCGTTGCCGAGGAAATAAGAGACGCCGTCAACCAGACCAAATTCGGCAAAGCCGGTGATTCGGTTGATCAGATCGCACTGAAAAACCGGCCGTTTGTACAGCCGCGTGCCGTAGCCGTCGGTGATCACCTCGGCGTCGATTAGGGCTTTATCCGTAGCTTTGTAAAGTTTATAGCCTTCAAAATCATTGGCGTTGCGCAGGAGCGGCTCCCGAGTATATCGTTCCGCCACATCATCCCAGGTCAGAATGACCTTGCCGTCTCCGGCGACCGCCTTTAATGTCGGCAATTTGGGCGGCATGGCAAAACGATAATCGCGTTCATAGATGATTTGTGCGACTTCTTTTTTACGATAGAGAGAAGGCGCAAAATGATCGGAAGCGTTCAAGCCCTCCAGCGGATCATACGAGGAAACCAATCCCATGGAAATTCGTTCGGTACGGCCGGCATAGAGGGGGAAGGTTCCTGTGGCAAACAGATTCACCCATTCGCCGGGTTGATCCTTGAACGGATCATAACTCGCATCAGAGAAAAAATCCCAGGTCATCTCATCATCTGTGTGAATGGCCGGATGCGACTCATGATCGTATGTGTGAAATGAAGTTAATCCAAGCATATCCGATTCTGAAACATCGGTGAAGGCAAAATTGGGTTCACAGCCGACTCCCTCAATGAAATCAGGACGATGATTGCATTCCCCTTCGTCTGGTTCTTGATAGTTGAGTTCTCCTGGGCCAACACCGTCAAGGCCGACGTCATCACCGGCGTCCTCGCCCAGATCATATACCCCGTTGCCGTTCAAGTCGATGCCATCTTTCCAATCCTGATCTTCATCCGCGTCCCAGTGCTCCTTCAAGTCCTCTTCCGCCAGGTTGTAAAAAGCGAGGAATTTATTGAGATCAGTCAAATGATAGTAGGCGGGGACTTTTTCCTGCGCCTGATTATCGCGTTTTTCATCGGTGATGCCGTCATCATCGTTATCCGCTGCGTCAAATTGGTTGGCCGGGCTTTCCAGGTAGGCCATGCCGAATGCTCCGGTGGGTATGCCGCCTTCGCCGACACCATCACGGTCCCAGTTGTAAGACATGTCGACCTGCTTATCGAAGAAAAGCAGGTCATCGCCTGTCATGCCCTGGTCCTGGCCGATCCATGGATGCAGATAATAGCCGAAACACATTTCGGTCAGATCATAATCTGAAATATTGGCGGTGGTATATTCAAAAAAGACG
>RPQV01000108.1 GCA_003818595.1 Calditrichota bacterium | reverse complement strand
AGGTCATTGTCTGAAGGAAACAGGGCGGTAAAATTGAACAATTCGATCGCTCGGAGGGCCAGACTGGCGAGATCGGAGAATTGCGCCCATTCTTCTATGAGGGTTAATATTTTCTTGATCGCCGGGATATGACTAAAGGACTGCAAAAGCGCCATTAAATCCCATTGATTTTCCGCATCGCGATGATGCAGCAGCAGCTCTTTGAGACTCACCGCGTCGATCAGAGCAATGTCCGACCGCAGACATTTGAGCAGATCAAAGAAATCACGGTAGAGCAAAAAATTCAACAATAAATAAAGCGGTTTTACAGCACGATGATCCAGAATCGAATCGGCAGATTCGATCACATAACTGATCTCCATCTCGTTCAGTACCGAGGCGATAGTCATCAGTTCGTTATTGGTCCTGGCGATGATGGCAGTCCGATGAATCGACAGCTGTTGAGCCGACAGTTGATTAAATATGCTGTTGAGGAATTCTTGAACAGCTTCTTTTTCACTGATGATCGTATTAGTCAGATTCTTTCCCACAGCAAAATTGCGGAGGTAAAACTGGATGCAGCCCGAATTGTTTTTTTTGTGCGCCTGGATGGGTGTATACGGCCAAATCAGACCGGCCTGCTGCAGTTGCTGATGCAGCACAGGATCGCCGAACAGTTGGTTGTGAAAGATCACAATGTTCTCATCACTGCGGAAAGATTGATCCAAAGTGATCTCTTCAGCGCCGGGGAGAATTTCCGGCAGGTTCAGCAAGAGATCACGCTCTCCGCCGCGCCAGCCATAGATCGCTTGTTTCTCATCACCCACAATGATAGCCCCGCCATATTCCTTGACGCCGAAACCGCTGATGACTTCGCGGATGATCGGCAGCATGATTTTATATTGGACGATACTCGTGTCCTGAAACTCATCAATCAGGATAAACCGAATCGCGGTTGACAGATGCTCGTAAAATGAATTCACCACGCTGTCATCTTCGATGAGTGAAAGAGCAGGATCGTATAAAAAGCGATAGGTATAATAGGAGATGTCATTATAGGTGAATGATTTGTCACGCATCTTCAATTCGTCATAACGAGTCAAAGTGTGACGAATGATTTCAAACAGATCTTTTTCTTCATTCATCAGTTTGCTGAAGAAAAAATAATCGGCCAGAAGACCTTGCGCCTGTTTTTGTCGGTCAATGAACAACTCTTTGTTCTCTTTTTCCCCATTCTTTGAGAAAATACGGTGATAAAACCAAAGGTTTTTATCATCGATCAATAAATCGTAATGTTTTTCAAGGAGAATGGGATCGTCGAGAATTTCAAGCATCAGACGATGAACATCGTTCAAGCCGAATTGAGGCTGAAGTGTCTCCAATACATCCTGTAAACCTTTTGGGATAAAATCGCTGGGTGACTTGCCTTCCCCTTTTGCCAGCGCATGCTGCTGAGCTTCAGAGAATAGTTCATCAAAAGCTGTCCGCGCCTGCCGAAATGCCGCACCGATTTCCTCGACGCTCTTGTCGGCAAAGGAACGCTGGATGCGGGACTGCTCGATGAGATAAAATGCCCAGCGCTTGTTGATAATGGACATGAAGAATCGTTCAAAACTCTCAATTTTTTTGAGTCGTGAGCGCATAAAAAAGCCGCGGAAGGTGTTCAACCGTCCCTGATCCTCAAGCACCGATCGATAGAGTTCGTCGCGTATGTTGTCATCGAGCTCCTCGCGAATTTCATAATCTGAAATGCCGAGAAAGGGGGCAACGATGGTTTTAAAAATAGAATTAGTGAACGCGTCAATCGTGCTGATCTGCACCAGATGTTTGTTCAACAACATGTCATGATGGAGTCGACGGAGGAACGCTTCATCGTCGTCGTTTAAAACCAAGCCGAAAAATTCGGCAAGATTTTTCTGCAGCTCTTCTCCCAGGGGAGAATGAACAGCCAGTGCCTCGATGTGCCCAAAAATACGCTCACGAATCTCCGCGGTCGCTTTTCGAGTGAAGGTGATCACCAGAATTTCGCTGAACTTGAGCCCAACCTGATGATATTTTAGCAACAACGCGATGTATTCAAGCGACAATCGATAGGTTTTGCCCGAACCCGCACTGGCGCGAATGATTTTATTGACAGGTGTTGGCACTTGTATTCCTATGTTATCCATCCGAATCTAGCCGGCGATACAGCTTCTCAATTGCGATTTCGCGAACGATTGACGGAACGCATCACTTTATTTTGGTATAAATCAGCTCGGGTGATCTCTTCCATCTCCTTCAGATCGCTCTTTTTGATGGGCAGACCAAAACCGGATGTTTCGAAACTTTTTACCGCATTTTCGATTTCACTGAGAAATTCATCGATTTGTCGACTTTTGGAGACGCCTTTGCGGCCTTGAAACGATTGAAGTCTGGCATCGAAAACCAAATAGACAAAGGAGTGAACGCTTTCTGCCAGACTCTTGTCTTTTCCCAGATAGTAACAGATTTCGTAGAGCAATAATTGATCTTTTTCGGGATAACCGGTTTTATAGTCGATGATGTAAAATTGTCCGTTCTCCACATCCTCAATCCGCAGATCAGCCCGTCCGCCGATTTGGATCACGAGACCAATCGACTGATCGACATTCAAAAGGATATAAGGATCACGCAGCCCATACTCATTTTTTTCCGGAAGAATGACCGTTTTATGTCGATGCAATCCCCGGCTGTTCAGGGAGTGCAAAAAGTGACGGATGCTCTCGATCAATATCGGCTTTATAATCTCCTGCAGATAAATAAGCGAATGATTGTGCGGGAAATAATAGTAAAATTTTGTGGATTGCAGCGACTGCTGTGCATATTTTTCAATTTCAGATGTGGAGATATCTGCAAAGTCAATTTGGGCAGGTGCAAACAGATTTTTTTCAGCGATGCTGCTCATCAGCCGGCTCATAATGTCATGGACGACATTGCCGAGCAAGGGAGGGGAAATTTCGCGCTTTATTTCTTTCTGACGCTCTTTCACCCTGCTCAAAAAGTTGATGTAATACGCAAACGGATTGTTCAACAACTTGTCGAGTGAATAATAGCTTAGGTTCAATGTTCCTTGGGGAAAATCACGAGCAGGGGAATAGGGGATCCGATAGAAACTTTCCTCTTTGGTTTTCTCGGTTGGAACCGAATAGCGAGTATCTGACTTGAGCAGATGCTGGTATAAAGCGCGCAGCGGCTCCTTGGTCACCGTGGACAGAGACAGCGTGGCAGGTTGAGCGAATAATTTGATTTCTTCAACAAAAGAGCTGATTTCGAGGTTTTGTTCAATGTTGCTTTGAGTAAAGAGAAACACATGAGGTGTAGTCAGGATCAGCCTCATGAGATAATATTTTTCCCTCAGCTTAATATCTTCGTAAGTTTTGAATCCCAAGAGGCGTCGCTGTTTTTCGGTGAAGAGAAATGGCGCCGAACGAGCATGAGGAATTTCTTTTTCGACGAGATTCATCACTGCAGCATTTTTGTAGGCGATATTGCGGGTGTCCTGAAGTCCGCAAAATTCCACTCGCGCTGCTTTTTCAGAACGCACATATCGACGACAATGGATTGACTTGATATAGTCGAGGAACAACCTGAGAATTCCGGCAGCCGGACGTGCCTGCGGTGCGACATACGCCATTTGGAAAACAGACTGCCAATCGTCGACCAGTCGACTATTGCCAATGGTGATAAAATCTGCCAAAACTCGATAGACAGTTTCTTTCAGGTTGGTGGTTTTCTTTTCTTCGGCTGTGAGGATTGCGTCAATCGACAGACCGTTGGGCGTGTCGATAAGGCTTATAAAATCTTCGATGGAGCGAACTGATAGGATAGCGTTGAGCAATTCGAATAGCGTCAATACAGCGGCCTGCGAATTATGCCTTTTCGTCTTTTGGAAATACTGGCCGTCAAGATCGATGAATTGAAGCTGTTCTCCGGCGAGTGCATAGAGATCGTCAACAGTTTTCTGTTTTATGCTCTGATCATGATTTAAAATCATGTCGCAAAAATGATCATCTGCAAACGCTTCAATGATCGTCTGCAAAGGCACGAGAAGCTTTTTATGGTGGGTTTCCCACACCAAATTAGTCATTAATGTGTGCAGTCTATCAATGACACGGTATATTGAGGTGTCGCACAATCGCAATGGTGTGATGGAATGAAATGTTGCCGGTGACATCAGGCGGGCGTAGGGATTGCGGTTGGGGAAAAAATTCACGACGTGACGAATCGGAGTGTCCGCCAGCGTCTCGATAAGAGCCGCGAACATGGAAAATGAATTTTTGCATTCAATAATATGGATCGATTCTGACAAGCCATCGCCCAAATCTGTCCAGAAAAAAGGGCTCACTTCAAGAGAATTGGTGTCAAATAGTGTTTGCGGGAGTTGACAGAATAGGGTGACCGGCCTGGTTTCGGCGAGCCGGCGAATGATTTGTTTTTCCAGTGCGGTATAATAGAATTGGTTGACGAAATAGAACCGCTTAAAAACATCGAGTGCTTTCAGGTCGAGATCGGCAGGTTTCATCAGAAAAAGCAAGTCTGCATAACCTTTAGAGTCGATGAATTTTTGATAGCGCTGTTTTATTTCCCTCATTCTTGCATAGAGTACTTTTTGCCAGGGCAGCAATTCAGCATCCGCTTCAGTCAATTGGATTTCCTGAACCGCTTCGTCAACCATCTCCTCGTTGAACTCTTCCCATAATGAAAAGAACTGCTGTGCGGTTTCGACAGCTGAAAAATAATTGCTGATTTTTAAAAAGGCTCGATCGTCCTGAGTGAGTGAACCATAAAAAGCCAGCGTTCGTTTTTCTTCTTTTAAAAGAGGCTTGTCCGCGTCGATGAGCAATTCTTTGAATTCTTCCATGGTCATGAACTGGGCGAAATCCAATTGCCAGTCCTGCAAAAATTCGCGTATGGCTATACGTTTTGAAGCCTCTGTCGGGAAAATATACAAGGCGTCGGTTTTCGGGTGATTGTAAATCACCTTGTACAACGGCTCGCGGAAAGAGACAAAATTAAACTGCAGGAGACTCATCTCTCACCCAAAAAAGAAATGAACGGAAAAGTAAATATTTGCTATGATTCGGTGATCAGGCCAAGTCCCTGAAACCGGAAGTGATCTCGGCAATGATCTGAAATTTTGATTTTACGGATGCCAAGTCTCCACCCATACGATAGGTGTCCTTATCCAACCTGCCTTTGGGATCCAATTCGGCAAGCACGTTCTGTTGATTCAGATTCGGCTCCTTCTTGGCATAAGGCCATAATCGGAACGAGCCTCCGGTTATCTCGTCGATCAAGGTCACAACACCATCGATTAATCCATATTCAAGCTTAAAGTCAACCAACTGAATGTGGTGATGGGCGAATGCTTTTTCGAGTATCATGAATACCTGAACATTGATGTCGCGCATTTGTTGGTACTCGTGGGATCCTTTGGACTGAATGATGAATTCGATGTATTCATCGTCGAGCATTGGATCATGGAGCGGATCATCCTTGTAGTGGAATTGAGTGATCAGCGGATCGAAACGTGTCCCTTCCGCGATATTTCCCCATTTTAAAATGGAACCTGCCGCGACACGCCGCGTGACAACCTCAAGATTGATTTTCCGGTCCAGTCGTTTGACGATACTCACTTTCTCCTGGGGACTGGAGATATAATGGGTGCGCACGCCTTTACGATTCAAGTATTCGAAAATGTTTTTGTTGGTCAGCCAGTCAATGCCTGATTTTCCCTCAATCAGATCATGTTTTAACCCGTCTCCGGCCGTGATGTCATCTTTAAAGACCATATACACCGTATGCGCAGCGGCCGGATTTTCGTAAATGATTTTTGTCTTGCCTTCGATTACCTTTTTCATGGTGTCAAAATTTAAACTCATTACGCCCTCCAGTTCAATGATTGAACGATGGTTAAAGACCTATTTTTTGAAAACCAATTTAATTGATCCGCATTGAAAAACAAAAGAAATAATCTTGTACAACCGCTCACCGAGCAGATGACCGGAGATGTTGTCGCTTGCAATTGTTCTTACGAATTCCTAACTTGCCAGCAAAAAGAATAATCCTCAGAACTGATCATCAGCGGATTACACTCATGAAAATATCCTTTTTTGTCACCTGCATTACCGATGCTGTGCTGCCTCATGTCGGCATCAAATCCGTCGAACTGCTTGAAAGATTAGGTTGTAGTATATATTTTAATCCTCGGCAGACCTGCTGCGGACAGCCCTTGGCCAACACCGGCTATCATGAAAAGGCCAAAAAGAGCATGCGCCTGATGATCGATTCACTATTAAATGATGATGTGGATTATGTCGTTGCACCCAGCGGGTCCTGCGTCCTGCAGGTTAAAGAATATCCTCATTTTTTTAAAGGGGAGAAACTCTGGCAGGAAAAGGCGACTTTGCTCGCCGAAAAAACCCGCGAAATTACTGACTTTATCGTCAATGTCCTTGGCGTCGTCGATGTCGGCGCTAAATTTGAGGGAATTGCAGCTTATCACCCGTCCTGTCACATGACACGCCTCCTCGGTGTAAAAACCCCGCCTCTCCTGCTCTTGGAGCATGTGCAGGGTTTGACGTTAAAGCCATTCAAGGGACAGGACAAATGCTGCGGCTTTGGAGGGACTTTTGCTGTCAAGATGAGCGAACTGAGCGGTGCAATGGTTGCAGACAAAGTCCGCAATATTGCAGCGGCAGGGGTGGATTATGTCATTGGAGCAGATAATGCTTGTTTGATGAATATTGAGGCGAGAATAAAACACGAACGGCTTCCCATTAAGGTTTTTCACATCGTTGAAGTATTGGCGGGTGGTGCATCGAGCTGATTTTATTGTAGCGGAGAAAATGAAACCATGAGTTTTAAGACCAGTCGGCTGCCGCTGAAGAAAAGAATCCGAGCAAATCTGAATGATTCCTTTATGCGCAATTCAATCGCTAATGCGCAGGATCTATTAAATCAAAAACGACAGGATCGATTTGCAGAATTGGGCGATTATGAAAAATGGCGCGATAATGCCGCTGATATTCGCCAACACGTATTGGACTATCTTGATCATTACCTGGATCAATTTATCGACAATGCGGAAAAAGCCGGCGCCAAAGTTTATTGCGCCCGCAATAGCGCCGAAGCCAATGCGGTTGCCGTCGATGTGTTTCGAGAAAAGCAAGCAACCGTTGCGGTTAAATCCAAATCAATGGTTACCGAAGAAATCGGGTTGAATGAAGCGCTCAGTGCTGTCGGAGTGGAAATTTACGAGACGGATTTGGGTGAATATCTTCTCCAGATTGATGACAACGACAAGCCTTCTCATATTGTGGTCCCTGCGCTGCATAAAAGTCGTAGCCGCATCCGCGATCTCCTCGCCCATAAAACAAATTATCAGGGCGACGACGCACCGGAAAATATGACGCGACATGTTCGCCAGGTATTGAGGAGAATTTTCTTAAAAGCTCAAATCGGCATCACCGGATGCAATTTTGGTATTGCGGAGAACGGCGCTGTGGTGTTGGTGACCAACGAGGGCAATGGCCGATTCGTCACCACGCTGCCCAAGACTCAGATCGTCTTCATGGGAATTGAGCGCATTATTCCATCGCTTCAGGATCTGGATATTATGCTGAGCATGCTGGCGAGAAGTGCAGTCGGATCACGCGCAACGGTCTATACTTCAATATTGACCGGACCGCGGCATGAACAGGAAGTTGATGGACCCGAAGAGATGCATATTATTTTGGTCGATAACGGACGCTCGCAGGTTCTTGGCAGCCCTTTTCGTTCTATTCTGCGCTGCATTCGGTGCGGAACCTGCATGCTGGAGTGTCCGGCCTACAGACACATCAGCGGCCATGGCTATGGCACGTTGTATCCGGGACCTCTTGGCGCGGCGTTGATGCCGGCTTTGGGGGGATATGAAGAATACAAGGATATCCCCAAAATCTGTTCTCTGTGCGGAGCCTGCAATGATGTGTGTCCCGTCAAGATTCCGCTTTATGAAACCATATTTGAGCATCGTCGTGTCATTGCGGAAGATTTAGGAAAAACGCCGCTGATGGAAAATATCGCATTTACTCAATATGCCAACGTGATCGGCAACTCGAATTTATTCAACCTGGTGAGCAAGATGGCGTTTTTAGGCAATTTTGCCCCGAAGGTGGGTCCCTTGGCCGCCTGGTCAAAAGAGCGGCAGATGCCGAAAATTGCGAAACAATGGTTTCGAGAGTGGTATGCCAAACGCTCAAAAGAACGGGAAGGTTGATTATGGACAGGGATGAATTGATTCATTCGCTCAGCAGAAATCTCGGACGAACTGCTCCGCCCCCTGATACGCCGCCGTTGTCCTATCGTCATTCGGTTCATCAGCAGAGGATGCAGGGCTGGGATGCTCAGCAGATCATGCGGGCGTTTATTGAATACAGCCGCACAATCGGGGTGCGGGTTGTCGAGACCATCAAATCTGAGTTGAATGCATCGATGGCGGCCGCAGTTCGTTCGCTCGATGCCCATTCGATTTTGATGAGCGACGATTTTTTGCTCAAGGAGATGGAGACGGCAAAGGTACTGAGCTCGTCACATCAACTTACCGTTTGGTCGGCTGAAACTCCTCATGACGAGATGATCCGTTTGGCGAGTCAAGCGGATGTAGGAATCAGCGTCGCACGTCTCGCTCTGGCAGAGAGCGCGACAGTGTTGTTAGGCTCCGAAGCCGGCGCCGGACGTTCGGTGACGTTATTGCCCGAGTCCGCGATTTATATCGTACCCGCCGGCGTGATTCTCCCGTCCCTCACCCAGGCCATGGCATGGCTGAAACAATGCTATCCGCACCGGCTGCCCGCGGCAATAACCATGGTTTCCGGCCCCAGCGCCACTTCTGACATCGAATTGGTTCGCGTAGTGGGCGTCCATGGCCCAATTCAAATTGTTCATATGGTGGTCACGGATATGGTGGAGATGGTTGGTTGTGAAAGAGAGTTTTCAGCGTTTGAGAAAGGGTCATCCAGGAGTTGAGGAACGT
>RPQV01000107.1 GCA_003818595.1 Calditrichota bacterium | reverse complement strand
TAATGGCCGGGAAACAAGTTCTTTTTGTCTGGGGTGGTTGGAATGGGCACGAACCCGAACAATGTCGAGATATTTTTGTTCCCTGGATGCGCGAGCAGGGTGCTGCAGTGACTGTCGCCGACAATCTTGACGTCTATAAGAATCAACCTTTGATGACATCACTTGATTTAATTGTGCAAATCTGGACAATGGGCACCATCACCAATGAGCAGGAAAAAGGGCTTTTGCAGGCGATTCAAAGCGGCATCGGGCTGGCGGGCTGGCATGGCGGATTATGTGATTCTTTCCGCAACAACACCGAATATCAGTTTATGACTGGAGGACAATGGGTGGCTCATCCGGGAGGAGTGATTGATTATGATGTTCAGATTGTGGATCACCAGGACGACGTGACCGTTGGTTTACAAGATTTCCACATGAAGAGCGAACAATATTATATGCATATTGACCCTAATGTCAAAGTCCTTGCCACAACAACATTTCGTGACGAGCATGCGCCCTGGATAAAAGGAAGCATCGTGCCGGTTGCATGGAAAAAGTATTATGGCGAAGGTCGAGTTTTTTATACCTCGCTGGGTCATGTTGCACAAGATTTTGGTGTTCCTGAAGCTTTGGCTATAATGCAGCGCGGCATTGTCTGGGCGAGCCTGAGTAAATATGCAGCAAAAGAACCTTGGGTGACACCGATATATAAAAATTACGGCAGATAATTGATTCAACCGACGCAGGACCCGCGTCGGCCCTAATCGATAATACGGAAAAGTCGTCCGTCGCCCGCTTTGAATAATAATTCCAAGGTATTGCCGCTTTTATCACTTTGCGGCGTGAATCTTTGGACGGAGAGCTCATCTTTGGCGACTTCAACCAGTTCCAGCACAGCAGATGAAAAATAAACCCGGCATTTTTTACCCAGCAAAAAATCGGTATTGACGAGCAATACATAGTCATGGTCATTTTGATCTTTGAAAAATCCGACCAGCATGCCCGCAGCATCGATTTTGTTGATCGCCAGGCCAGGAGTCAATGGAGTTCCACCAGGAGGAACCGGTTTGCTGGAAAAGACACCCAATGACTCCAAGTTCATAAGCACAGGTTCTAATTTTTTCAATTCTGAATTGACCACGGCACAATTCAGAAAGGTTTGTGATATCTGCTCCTCGGGATTCATCACTGCCGCCGTTGGAAATTCAGAATTAGAGCCGGATTCATGAAAGGCATAATATTGTATTCCGCGTGCGCCGTAAGCAAGGGCGGTGTAAACCTGCACGCGAATATAGGAATGTGGAACAGTAGGCGGTTGCCCAATCGGATTCAATAGAACAAATGCCCAAAAAGGGATTCTTTTCGTTCTTGACATCTCACTCAGTATCTGCAAGTTCTGCAGAATTTCCAGCCGCAGAGTGTTGTTGTCAAATGCAGAATATTCGATTGAAATGAATTTGGGCTTGAGTTTATCGACAAACATGGAAAGGTAAATATCATAACGGGAAGTGTCGAGACGCGCCGGGGGCGCGTATATGGGATGACCTTGAATGAAATAGTCGAGTTGAGTATATTTCCCTGAAATAAAATCAACCACCTCGACGAATGATTTGAAATCACCCAAAGATGGTTTTTCAAACAGCAGATATCCCCGAAAAGAAGGATGCCGTAAATAATTCAGCGTTAAACTGTCGAGTCGGCGGAATCCCGTTTCTGGATTCAGACAAAATTGATGAATGGTTTCATCCGTGATATAAAGCTCAATTCCTATCGCATCGCCATATTCGAGCAATTGCCTGTTGACATCCGCACTCCAGCCGTTGAACAGCACGCGATTAAACCCGGCCTGGCGGATGATGTTCATCTCTTCGCGGACATTTTCAGAAGGCGGCGGCCCATACCAAATCAGAATAGGCAGAGATTTTGTCGTCTCTCCCCGTGCCCAGCAGGTGGAAAAAACGGTTGCCATAATCAACATGAACACCCAGCGCATCACGTCATTTCTCCATCAATGTTGTTAACCGCCTATTCGTGTCAAATTAGCAGTTTATGGTTGTAAAGTCAAGTCAAAGTTGATTGGAATATTCTAATTGAAAAAGATCAAGGCCGAGGCGTGGAAGAAAAAGTAATGGAAATCGTAGTCCCTTCTGATAAAAAGAAGGAACGTCTCGACAAGTTTTTAGCAGCACAGCTTCCCGCCGTGACTCGGGCAAAACTAAAACGGCTGATCGATGACGAAAGAGTGACCATCGATGGAATAACGACCAAAGCAGGCTTTTTAATACGTCCCCAACAAAAAATTGTCATTCATTTCCCCTTTCCTGAAAAAACTGACATTGAGCCGGAAAATATTCCTCTTGATATTGTTTATGAGGATCAGTTCTTAATGGTCCTCGACAAGCCTGCCGGCCTTGTTGTGCATCCGGCCTATGGAAATATGAAGGGAACTTTGGTGAACGCCCTGCTCGCTCATTGCACATCTTTGTCCCAAGTAGGAGGGGGTTCGCGACCGGGATTGGTACATCGGCTGGACAAAGAGACTTCAGGTCTGATCGTAGTTGCCAAAGATGACGTCACTCACGTAAACTTGTCCAGACAGCTCTCCGCGCATAAAATGGAACGAGAATATCGTGCGATTGTTTGGGGTCATTTAAAACATAAAGCGGGCACCGTGGATGCGCCTCTTGCCCGGCACCCCAAAGATCGAACTCGAATGCACATCGATGCCGCAGGGAAACATGCGGTCACTCATTATCAGGTGCTTGATGAAACATCGTTTGCCAGCTATTTAAAACTGAACCTGGAAACTGGAAGAACCCATCAGATCAGAGTTCATATGATGAGTATAAATCATCCGGTTTTCTTTGATGCCCTCTATGCCGGGCGAGGCAAGCAACTCGATCACTTGAACCCGGCACAAGCTCAATTGGTCAATCGATTGTTTAAAAAATACAAGCGCCAAATGCTGCATGCACGAGTGCTGGCTTTTACCCATCCCGCCACTCGAGAATTGATGATTTTTGAATCCCCGCTTCCCACTGACATGAAGGAGATCATACATATCCTCAAGAGCAGCAACGTGTAAAATTGCTTCACTGTTGGTTTTTTACACATGTATTTCTCCTACAACTTCTCCTCAAGGCAATATCCTCATCTTTATGCCTAATTATTTCACTCATATAAAATCAATATTTACAATTAAATATATCTCTGTCAACTTTCATTCGATCGGAGCGTGATGATGGCATACCAATTGCGTTACGAGGGTAAAAGGATGATCTAAAAGTACGAGGCAATCATGGAAATCACAAAAATAAATCGGACCCTGGTTTGGCTGTGGATTTTTCTCGCAGCTTTTATTTTACTGACTCTTTTGTTGGTAAATCAGAGCCAGGCAGCTGAAAATGGATTTTATGATGATTTATCGCCAAAAGAAAAATCGATTGTCAAAAAAATGGAGAAAAAGTATTTGCTTGATGATGCTGAGACTCATCGATTCAGAGGTGATGCAGAAATCGAAGGTGACGAATATATCGATGGCGATGTGGTAATGGTAAAAGGCACGCTCGTAGTGTACGGTCAGATCAAGGGCACTGTTTTGGCCGTGTTCGGCGATATTGATATTCGTTCCTCTGCTGAAATCGATGGAGACATCGTCAGCGTCAACGGAAAAATAACAACCCACGACGATGCGCGATTGGCTGGAGATGTAGTGGTCACCCAAATCCCCATGGATGAGGATGATATAGAATCCGATGAAGATGTCTGGCAAGATCGTTCCAGAGAGTCAACTTGGCATGAAAATAACGATCATTGGCTTGACGAGGATGGTGAAATTGCTCTGTTTGATTATAATCGTGTTGATGGGCTCACTTTAGGCGCTCAATTCCCTAGACCGGAGTGGTGGGCGAATCGTCATCATCATTTTGCCCTGATCGGCAAAGGCGGTTATTCCTTCATTTCGAAGCGCTGGCAATATCAAATCGGTATGGAGCGATGGACCGGAGATAATTTTCGTTTTGCCATTGGGGGCGAGATACACGATCAAACGGATACGGAAGATAAGTGGATCATCTGCAATCACGAAAATGCTTTGGCTGCTTTTTTTATCAAAGAGGATTTTCGCGATTATTATCGCCGCATTGGATTCAGCTTATGGGCAAGTCAAAATCTGAACAAGCACACCAAATTAACAGTCGCGTACCGCAAGGATGATCTCACCAATTTGGAGCAAAAGGCCAATTGGTCATTATTCGGCAAAGAAAAGGCGTTCCGTATGAATCCTCTCGCACTGCCCGCAGGATATGTTGCTGCCTACGGATTCGATGAACCGCTGATATTCAGGAGCGTATTTGGCACATTTACAATCGACAGCCGCAACAGCCGACGCAATCCGACAAATGGATGGTATATCAATGCGTTTGCTGAATACGCCGGCAAGGAGTTCGATAATCCAATGCAATTTGAGCGGTTTATTCTCGATATTGCTCATTATATCCCTTTAAATTGGGATGAACATCTCTCTTTCCGTCTTCGCGGAGCGACTTCGACGGGAATTTTGCCGCCTGTTTATTGGTATGATTTAGGCGGAATTTCGACGCTGCGCGCCTATCGCTTCAAGGAGTTCACCGGCGATCGTCTGGTCCTGGGGAATGTGGAATATCATTTGCGCGCCGGAGATGGAAATCCTTTTGGTCTTGATGTCATCCTATTTGTCGACTCTGGTCTGGCATGGTTCGCCAATGAGGATGCCGAGGAATTGGCAAATTCCTGGCCTATTGCGGCTGAAATCCAGGAGGAACGGAACAATGTCGACCCCGATTTCGGCTTTGACGATTTAACCTGGTCGATGCTCAAGACTGACGTTGGTATAGCGTTGGCGAGCCCGGATGGTGATTTTCGTATCGATTTTGCTCGACGTACCGATATCGGCGGCAATAACTTTGTTGTAACTTTTCGGCTCTGCCAACCGTTTTAAGTAATAAGATGTGAACAACAGGAGAGAGGAGGGGCCTCTCTCCTGTTTTCATGAACAATACGCTCAGAAAATAAGACCCGGAGCATTTATGAAACCTTTTTCGATTGTGATACTGATCATGTTCTTGACAACGATATCTTTTGCCAGGACAAAAACTCAGGAAGAGACATTAAAGATTGAGGGCGAATCGTTCTCGGTTGATTTGGCTGTTGATGGCGGCAAAGTCCAAGTGCTGAGCAGCAACGATGCGCAGGAATGTCGTGTATCACTGCATTATCCCGAGGACAAATGCAGCGTCGACTTGCGTTACAATGAAAAACGCGGTCAACTCGATATTTCGATCGATTATGAAAAGTGGGACATGGATGAAAACGATGCTCCTAATTTGATCGTGGAACTTCCCTTTAAACCGAAAATATCCCTGTCATCCCATATTAAAGCCGGAGAAACTCAATTTGATCTTGGAGGATTAACCATAACCGACTTTCGAATGCGTCATTGGGCAGGGGAAACAGAAATTGACTTTGAGGAACCGAATCGAACCGTCATGAGTACTTTTGATGTCAATGTAAAAATTGGTGAAATGACCATTCGTAATCTGGGCAACGCCCGCTTCGAAGAGGGAGAAATTGACGGCGGAATTGGTGAAATGACCGTCGATTTTAGGGGTTCAGTGATGAATAAATGCGTGGCGCGAATCGACCTTGATATCGGTGAAACGACATTGATTATCCCTGAGAAGGTCGGATCAAAATTGCGCGTATCTCATTTTTTATTCCTCTCCGAAATGGATTATCCGGAGTGGTTCACGCGCCGCGGCGACTTTTATTACTCCCAAAATTATGAGGATAGTGAAGAGCAACTCTATCTCATGATTTCATCCGGCATCGGAGAGTTGAAGGTTAAAATTGAATGAAAAGATAAATGAAGGGTATCCTTTTAGCATCATTCAAGCATTAAGCATGGAGGTAATGCAATGCCGGAATCAATCAATCCGACCGCAACGAACAGTAGTCCAGTCAGCCAAGGAACGGTCAATATCGGCAGCTGGTTCAGCAGAGCATGGGAAATCGTCTCTGCTGATTTTTCTAATTTTGTAATCTTGGGATTAATTTATTGCGCCATGATTGCGGTTGCTTCATCGACCGTGGTCGGCGCATTTCTGGTTGTTGGACCGTTATCCGTCGGCTTTTTTATCATCATATTTAATAAGATGAAGGGTATTCCTCTGAAAATCGGTGATATTGCTCGTGGATTTGACTACTTTCTCGCAGCCGTTTTGTCCAATATTTTGGTTGGATTTTTTGTCGGATTGGGAACCATCTTTTGCATTATCCCGGGAATAGTAGTTGCTGCACTCTATCTATTCGTCGCCCCTTTTATTGCAGATAAAAAGCTTGATTTTTGGGAAGCGATGGAAGCGAGCCGAAAAAGTATATCGGGACATGTTTTTGAATTGTCTATTTTTATCTTTTTATTGTTTATCGTCAATTTGATTGGAGTCTTATTGTGTGTCGTCGGCTTGTTAGCCTCTATCCCTCTGAGTTTTGTAGCCATTGCAGTTGCTTATGAAGATCTCGTCGGTGTAAACAAGGAATAATAAAGGCGGGATTTCTCCCGCCCATATCGTTTATTCAAGCTATTATTTTATTTCGCTTTGGAATCTCCGCAGCACCCGGCAGAGGCTGCAGGGCAACAACCGGCTTTTTTCCCATCAGCAGCCTTGACATCTGCTGCTTTATATCCGCTTTGATTCACTGCGTTTTTCAAAGTACTCTCATTGGTTTTGGTATCGTCAAAAACCACGACTGCCATGCTGTTTTCCAGAGAGACTTCAACCGATTTAACTCCGTCAACTTTTTCCAGACTGCTTTTAACTTTGCTGACGCAGCCATTACAAGTCATACCGTCCACTTTCATCTCGGCTTTTTTCTCACCGGCAACCGCAACCACTGAAATCATCAGCAACACGATCAACGAAAAGGATAACAGCTTCATATTTATCTCCTGTTTTATGGTTTCATTATTTTCCCCTGATTTTGCTCAGGAGTTATATAACCTAGATTAATACTTTGATATTCCGTAAGAATATAAAACGATCAATAAAAATCAGGGTTCCATCATTCGGTTTAGGATTCATTTTCGCTCTTTTTTTGCGGGAAGATTCCCAGAAACGCCTGCTCAATCAGCTTTTTGGTTTCATCACTGAAATCCCCATTTTTCATCCACAGGAGATAGTCTTTTTCATTCTCGACCAGCCATTGAACACTTTTGCCCCGATGTTTGCCGAATGAAAGTACAGCCTCATCATTTTTCCACATAAATTTTCGATCGACAGTCACAAATCGATTATCACGTTGATTGCAATAAGCGTGTAATCCGTCCATTTCAGAAGGGATATCAGTATACCTTTCAAGTTGGGCATTTAGAACAGCAAGCGTAGCGCGAACATCAGCCATAGCGTCATGAGCCTGTGTATGTTCACCATGACAATAAAACCGAAACGCCGCCGCAAGGTTACGCGGCTCATTTTTATGATAGATTACTTGGGCGTCCAATATCCTAATAGACTGAATTGATATAGAATATCCATTCCTCTCCATCTCAACTTGAAGAAAAGGGACATCAAAATTTATAATATTGAATCCGCAGAGATCACAGTGGTTGATAAAATTGAATATTTGAGGGGCATATTCCTTGAATAAGGGCTTATCCGCAACCATCGCATCCGTAATCTGATGTACTTGGACCGCATCCGCCGGAATAGCCATCCCAGGATTCACCAAGGCTGTCCATTCATCCTGACTACGATCCGGATTGATCCTCAAAAAAGCAAATTGCACAATGCGATCGCGGCTAAAATCAAGCCCGGTTGTCTCCAAATCAAAAAACACCAAAGGGCGTTTCAATTCGAGGCGACGCAGAATGTCCCGACTTTCATTTTCTTCAAAATTAAAGCTTTGTTGTTCAATACGCCCCATATATATTCTCCTGGTCGTTACAGGGTTGTAGTATAAAAAATTTGTTGTCAATGTGCAATGTAAATTTGTCGCTTAATCCATTCGAATACAGCGAAAAACCTTGAAAACAGCGTTGGTTTATCGTATTTTGTGTATATGATTAATTGACTAGAGCCGAGGAAATGACTCATGAATAATAAAAGTGAAAACCAAGCAGAAAGCAAAAGTTTTTCACAGATTGTACGCGATGCTTTCAAAGAACTGGGGCAGACTTTGGCAGCCTTCGCCAAAGCGCCCCGAGCTCTGTGGGGTATCAATGTGCCATATATTCTCGAAGGCTTGAGCTATTTTGGTATATTGACTATTCTGGGAAAATTCTGTTCAGAAAACGTCATGCTTTCAGATCCTCAGTCGGGATGGGTATACGGCGGAGTGACCGGCGGCATCACGTTCGCCATGCTATTGCTTGGCGGAATCGTCGACAAAATCGGTGTGCGCACATCCCTTGCACTTTCTTTGGCAGCAATGGCAATCGGTCGATTCATTATTTCTCTGTCCGGATCGCTCTCGCTTGCGACGGGGATGGGGTCACCCATGTTTTTCATAATGATCATTGGCCTTCTTCTGATGGTGGCAGCATATGGATTATTTCAGCCCGCTGCCTATGCCGGAGTCAAATCCTATACCAACCCTCAGACCGCTGCGATGGGATACGCCGTTCTTTATGCATTAATGAACCTTGGCGCCTTCATTTCCGGATACGTCGCCAATATTACGCGCACCTCTTTTGCCCACATTTTCCCGCCGAACGGATTGACCGCGGTGTTCTGGAGTTTCAGCCTGATTACCGTGATCTCATTTCTGTTCACGATTCTCATTCTGACCAAAAAAGTGAACCGTCAAGCCATCGAAAGAGTTTCTGCGGAAACAGCCGGTATGTCGGGCATTTCTACGCCAGTCGCAAAACAATCAGCACCGGCCAGACCAACGGTCAGAATCAACAATACCATGCTGATCATTTATGCCGCTCTCGCGCTGGGTTTTTTGATCGTCATGCTGACGACAGCAATTAAAGGGATGGAT
Source organism: Calditrichota bacterium (assembly GCA_003818595.1). Classification (GTDB taxonomy): domain Bacteria; phylum Zhuqueibacterota; class Zhuqueibacteria; order Residuimicrobiales; family Krinioviventaceae; genus Fontimicrobium. The sequence continues at coordinate 29 of RPQV01000107.1, read as the reverse complement.
AGACCCGTTCTTAAAATTATTTCCATAAG
>RPQV01000106.1 GCA_003818595.1 Calditrichota bacterium | reverse complement strand
TGGGGGGAAGATTGTGTGCGATTTCATTGAATTGTGTTTGATAATCAAACGGTTTGAAAGTAGGACTCTCCGAGTTGTGACAGCGCAGGCAGACGGCCTCATCGCCTTCAACAAAGGCAACTGCTTTTGCATCCTGTTTCCCTTCGTTGAGTGCCTTCATAATGGTCATTGACTTGTACAGAGATCCCGGGCCGTGGCAGGATTCGCACCCTACGCCTTCAAGGGTGGGCTCAAATCCTTCTGCTTTTACTGCAGCAGCAACTCCATGCCCGGTGATATGACACTTTAAACATTTGTCTGCGGTAGTCGGATCCTCAATTCCCATTTTTTTTGCAATAGCTTTTGAGGCATCACTCTTTAATGTTTCATATGATTTGGCGTGCGGACTCTCCAGCCATTTGCCATACTGATTTCCGCGGCTTTCGCTCTTGTGACACATCATGCATTTCCTGGAACCCACGTATTGCGCATCAGCGGCTAAAAGAGGGAGTACAATGACGCCAATAATACCAGCCAGCAAGAAAATGATTGTCTTTTTTCTCATCTCTTCGTCTCCAGCGATTGGTAATTGAACAACTATGCATATAGCCATTTTTTCATAAAAATGCAATTGAAAAATGATGCCGTCACCATCGAAAAGTCAGAGCTCGGACGCTAAAGGCGCCCAGTTCGTGGAATCGATTAAAGCGTTCACTCGATAGCTGATGCTTTCGACGACCTTGACGATTCCCAAGTACTGTTCGCAAATAATTCCGCAAATCGATCTGCTTTCTTTGGCAACTTTTGCTTGCAAATAAACAATATTCTCATAACTTTCTCTTCTTATTTTTCTCGAATCCAACTCGCCACGATATCATTGTATGAACTCATGCAGGCGTCATATGAAAAATAAACCTATTCTGCTTTTTATACTATATATAAGCAGTACTCCTGCTTTTGCACAGAGCGGCCAATTAAACGGCGCCTTTCGCAATTCGGTTTATCTTTATGAGAACCATGGAAGCCATACCCGCATTTATCAATACCTTAATTTAAAGGCAATCCTGCCGAATAATGACCTGACGGTTTCGACGAGTATGCGCGCCTTGACCGATATGAACGAGTCTATAACCAACGAGGAACGATATAAATTATATTCGTTGCGCTTCGATGCCCAAAATCTACTCCACGATCACATCGACTTTGCCGTCGGAAGAATGTTTCTGCACCCAGGGACGGTCCTGGGAGTCTTGGATGGCGGTCAGTTAACCGTCAAACCTTATAAAAACCTGCGTCTTCTGGGATATGGCGGAGTTGAAGGCGTTTTTTCGCGGAATTTTCAGTTCAACTCATTCGAGGATAGCCGAGTGATCGGCGGATGCGTGGAAATTTCTGATTTTTACTCCACCAAGTTACAGACTCTTTACCTGCAAAAATCAAATGAAAATGAGACGTTCTGGCGCTTGACCGGAATGAATATATCCAGCAACATCATTCCTCAAACTGTGCTTCAGCTTCAATCCCATTATGACCTGGAAGCGCAGCGACTGCACCGATTACAAATATCCAGTCGCAACGTCTGGAGCAGCAGCTGGCAAACCACACTCGAATATAGAAAACAATTCCCTCAAATCTACAGCACGTCTTACTTTAGCATTTTTACTCCGTTCGCATATCAGCGGCTTCGCCTGGGAACAAGCGTTAACATTTCGCCGGATTATCATCTGCAGGCTCTTTATCAACATTTATTCACCAATGGCAACCACGCCGATTTGCTCTCGCTCAGCACCGGGACTCCTTATGGCGACATTGGGGTTATCTGGGAAAACGGGTATGCAGGCGACCAAATTGGCCTCATGCTGAACGGATTTTTTGAAATCTTTTCTCGATTAATTGCTTCTTTCTATGTGGATTATTCAAAATATCGCGTTGAAGAAATTTATGAATATGATAATCTACTCTCAAATGCCCTTCGTTTGTCATATCGGCTTGATGATCATATATCTATTGATATTGAATACCAATGGTTATCCAACCGATTCAAGTCAAGTGACGCGCGTATGCTGAACCATATCTCCTTCATTTGGTAACTCGAGGATGAAGCCATGAGAAAACTGCTCCTATTCTCCCTGCTCTTCGTCGTAGGTTTGTCTTTTATTGGCATCATCTCCGCATCTGATGTTGAATTGAAATTTTCGCATCAATCCCATGCCAAAGCCGGTATCGATTGCGTCACCTGCCACACGGCGGAAGAGAGCTCGAGCGCAGAAAATGATCTGTTGCCCTCGAAGGAAACCTGTTATACCTGTCATGATAAAAACTCGACCGAATGCAGCACCTGCCATCAGAATTCGGAAAACGCAATCCCCTTTCCTCGAATCACAACCTATATTGCACATTTCGCGCATGATCGTCATGCAGTAAAAGGAATTTTATGTTCCGCCTGCCATTCCGGGGTTGAAGCAAGTACCGATGCTTTCACCAGACATCTGCCGTCCATGGAACACTGTCAATCCTGCCACAAGGTTCAAGAGACGGTGGGTTATTGTTATCTCTGTCATGCCGAAGGAGATAAATTGACACCCATTGATCATCAGCTGGATTGGCGGGAGAACCATGGCAGTGCTGCGCATGCTGATAATAAAGGCTGTACAAGTTGTCATGGTGAATCACAATGTCTGAAATGCCATCAGCAGGACAACCTGGATCGTCCAGTCCATCCATTGAATTTTATCCATTCGCACCCTTTGGAAGCCAAAATAAAACGCGATCACTGTTACACATGTCACGAAGAACAAGAGTCATGCATCACCTGCCATCGAGAAGAACTGGTCATGCCGAAGAATCACAGTGCTGCCGGGTGGTCGAATATGATCGATGGAGGCCGTCACAGCCGCCAGGCAAAACTGGACTTGGATAATTGTATGGCCTGTCATAATGATGCCAATCAAGAACCCATCTGCATCGAATGTCATCAGCTGAAAAATTAGCCGCCCATTGACTTATTATTGGTGCAACTGCTTAAGGGTAATCACATGGTGAGCAAAAAAAGAATTCTGAACCCGATGGTTATTTTGGCTTTGATTCTCATCTCAGCTCATTTTATTGCTTCGTGTTCACAAGATAATATTCCCTTACCCTCCAAAAGCCATTCTGATCAATGGATAAATCCGGAATCTGGTGATTTTCATGGAGTCAAAGTAGTCACCATCGGCGCCAATTCCTGCAAGAGCTGTCACGGTTCAGATTACTCGGGCGGCAAATCAGGCAAATCTTGTCACCGCTGTCATGCCAATTTCCCCCATCCATCCCAATGGTTGACGCCGGAGAGCGATCAGTTTCACGGCAATGACATCCGTAACAACAACTGGTCAATGACGGAATGCAAAAAATGCCACGGAGATGATTATCGCGGCGGATCGAGTGCGTCCAGCTGCTTTCCATGCCATGCAGAACCGGCCGGGCCGGAGGCCTGTACTGTTTGTCATGGTAATTCCGAGCATGCAAATCCACCCGAAGACCTGCAACATAACACAGCGACTTTTGCAATAGGCGTCGGCGCTCATGAAAAACATGTCAAGATTTTTGCCTGCTCGATCTGTCACACCGTTCCAAGCTCATTTGGGGATGCAACGCACGTTGACTTGCCACCGGCAGAAGTCAACTCTGCGTGGAGCTGGGATCGCACAACCGGGACTTGTGCCACTTCCTGCCACGGTTCGGTACTCAAATGGACAGAGGTCAGCGATCATTAAAACAGCAGAGTTCAACCGTGCATACCATTGAAATTATTTTTCTCGCATTTGGGCTGGCAATGGATGCTTTTGCAGTGTCCGTCAGTGTCGGTTCAACTCACTTTATGGTCAGCAAGCGGGCACGCTTTCGTATTTCGTTCCATTTCGGTCTGTTTCAGTTTTTAATGCCGATATGTGGTTGGTTGAGCGGCAATTACATCGAATCTTATATCAAACGCTATGATCATTGGATCGCGCTGCTCCTGCTTTCATATGTCGGCGTCAAAATGATTAAAGAAAGTATGAGTCAAGGACATCGAGAATTCCGTTTTGATCCCTCGAAAGGCTGGAATCTCATTATTCTGTCGATTGCGACGAGCATTGACGCGCTGGCGGTTGGCTTGAGTCTCGCGCTGATCAGCGCCGCTATCTGGCAACCAGCCATCCTCACCGGAATAATTACCGGTCTATTATCACTCTTCGGGATACTGATCGGCGACCGTATTGGACGCCATGTCGGCAAAAAAGTGGAATTTGCAGGCGGAGTGGTGCTCATCCTTATCGGACTGAAAATTGCTGTTGAACACTTGATTCAATGACTACAACAACAGATATTTTAATTGCGAATCGTCATCAATTTAAGTAATTTGACTCTTTCCAGGAAGGATATCACATTGCCCTATATTGGTACTCAAACTCTGACCGTCGGACTTGTGCTTTCATTTTATGCAGTACTTCTTTTCTTTTTCTTTGGCAAAAAACCCCATTCCAAATATATAAAAAGCGCTCAGAACGCCACCATCGCGGTTTTCATGCTGATTGCCGCCGCTTCGGTCACTTTGTTCATCTCGCTATTTCGGCGTGATTTTCAAATTGAATATGTCGCCCAGTATTCCAATCGTTCACTCTCATGGTTCTATACTTTTGCGGCGTTTTGGGCGGGTCAGGCGGGTTCGCTGCTCTTCTGGTGCCTCCTGCTTTCGTTGTTTGCAGTCATTGTGCTGCGGCAGAATCGTAATAGGCAGTCCGACCTGCTTCCCTATGCCTTGGGTGTGATGCAGACAACTATATTCTTTTTTTTGTATCTTTTGGTGTTCAAATCCAATCCCTTCACCAAACTGCCCTTCACACCGACGGACGGTCAAGGTTTAAATCCCCTGCTGCAAAATCCAGAGATGGTTTTCCACCCACCTTCCCTGTACATTGGATTCGTCGGTTACACCGTTCCCTTTGCATTTGCACTGGCAGCGCTCATAACCGGACGACTGGATGAGCATTGGCTGAAATCAATCAGACGTTGGACGCTTTTCTCGTGGCTTTTTTTAACTTTGGGAAACGTATTGGGCATGCAATGGGCTTATGTTGAACTGGGATGGGGCGGATATTGGGCTTGGGATCCAGTCGAAAATTCTTCCTTGATGCCATGGCTGACAGGAACCGCATTTCTCCATTCGATGATTGTTCAAGAACGTCGCCATGTGCTCAAGCGCTGGACGCTTTCATTGATCATACTCACTTTTACATTGACCATCTTCGGCACCTTTGTGACCCGCAGCGGACTGATCTCTTCGGTGCATGCTTTCGGCGTTTCAAATCTCGGTCCCCTATTTTTGGGATTTTTGGCTTTGATTATCATTGTGTCGATCTCTTTGATGATAAAAAGAATGCCCGAATTGAGCAGCAAAAATGACATCGGAACATGGTCGTCCAAGGAATCTGGATTCCTCATTAATAATTTATTGTTTGTCTCTCTGACAATCGGCATATTCATCGGTATCCTCATGCCCACTATCAGCGAGCTTGTTCAAGGTGAACAATTGACCGTCGGCGAAGATTTTTTCAATCGTTGGGCCATACCGATCGGCCTCTCGATTTTTCTTCTCATCGGTGTATGTACGGTATTATCCTGGATGAGAACGACGATCGGCAAAGTTTGGCAGACCCTTCGATTGCCATTAGCTTTCTCCTTCATCATCGCATTACTTCTGGTCCTATTCGGTATTGGACAGACAGCCGCTGTGATCGCCATTGCGATTGCCGTCTTTTCACTCAGCGTTATCGTTCAAGACCTGATTCAAAGCGTACGCATTTATAAAAATCAACAAGATGCGACATTCCTTTCGTCTATTTTGATCTTGATCCAAAGCCATAAAAGACGATATGGCGGCTCTATCGTTCACTCCGGGATCCTGCTTTTTTTCCTCGGATTAATCGGATCCTCTTCATTTATCACTGAAAAGACTGCGACCTTGAAGAAAGGTGAAAACCTGCAAATTGGCGGTTACCAGCTGTTATTCTCCGGCATCGAGCGTTCGAATGCCAAGGACCGAATCATCGACGCGGCAGTGATTAATATCAGCAAGAACGGTCGTCCATTAGGAATTATAAAATCTGAAAAACATCTCTTTGATAACTTTCAACCCGCGACTGAAGTCGGCATTCGCTCCACCCTGAAAGAGGATGTTTATGTTATATTGGGTGATTATGAACAATCCACTCAGATGGCGACTCTGGTCGTACTCATCAATCCGTTGGTTATGTGGCTATGGTTGGGGGCAACCATCATGGTGATCGGTTCAATCATATGTATGCTGCCGGATCGTCGCAAAAAGTGAGCACATGGACATGTTGGAACTATTCATACTATTGGGTCTGATCATCAGTACGGTATATTTTGTACTCTTGCCTTATGTTCACGAGAGATCTCATCAGGATTTCAATTTATCAGCATCAACTCCTCAAGGCAGATTGTTGTATCAACAGGCGAACCTGCGGTCGATGATGGAAGACCTGGAATTTGATTTTCTCACTGGCAAACTCGACCGCACGGATCACGAAGCTCTGACGGAAGAACATCGCAACCAACAGCGTGATTTGGACAATCAAATGAAGAATCTGGGTGGTGTGTCCCGTATCGAACTGGTTCAGCAATTGGAAGCTGAAATATCGCTGTATCAAGCCAACTCTTTAAAATCTGCGTTGCAAGTATGCCCTCAGTGCGGGTATGACCGAAAAGCAAATGATAAATTCTGTTCAAACTGCGGCATCAAGCTGAGTTAACCAGGGGTCTCACAGCGAGTTACAACTCATCAAGCAGTTCAGCCGGGATAAGGGGAACTGTGCATTTTTCATACTGTGGCCGACTCGTTTCAACCGCATGAAATCGATCATTCAACGTCGGATGCAATCATCAGGGTCTGTTGCACTTTTGGAGCTCGATACTCAGCACCTCCTGTTTTCACCAGCAAGTTGGGGAGAATTACTGATTCACCCTCACCATGCGTATGTCCGCAATATACTGTCAACCGCTTTTGAGGATGTTGAATCATTAATTTCTGCAGCACCTGACCAACGGCAAAACAGGAAAAATGCGGTAAAAATTGATCATTGCTGATCGCATTATTAAACCATGAGGATTCTTTAAAGGGCGGAACGTGAGCCAAAAATAAAATATCGTCATAGAGCGATAATGCGGTTACGAGCAAGTCTTCAACCGCTTTAGCAGCCAGGTCACCCAAGCGATTCATGAGTAAAAACCGTTCATGGTGTGACAACCAGCGAAATTCCTCGATAAAAACATAATCATTCAAAATAATCTGAGATTGATGAGCCGCACCCAATCTGCCATCTGCCCAGCATCCATGTCCAATCAAAGCAGATGATGAATTCAAGGGAATCACGCCGGTTTGTGGCAGCCAGTGGAGGAATGGCATGTTTTTCACGAATTTTTCCATGGCAGCATGCACTGATTCAATCGAACTGCCATAATAATCATGATTCCCCAGGACAAAATAGATTGGCCGACCCAGGTGATCATGCAGCATCTGCAAATGATAGAGCAGGCGACCGGCGACGCTAATATCACCACTGATCATGACCGCATCCGGATTTAGCTCCCGGATCGTCAGAATGAATCTTTCGGCGTCAGCAGGCAACAAAAAATCAAGATGAATATCAGTCAGCCAGGCGAGTTTTCTCATTCGTCTTGAAGCCGCTTGACAATTTCAAGAATGGTCATCAGCCTGCCCTTTTGGGAAACGGCATCGGCATTAAATTGGTCGGGAAAGTAGGTTCGGATATATTCCTCAACAGGAAATCTCTGAAACCAGCAATCCGCCAATTTACGGCAGGGGGTGTCGCCGCTGGTTGAACGGCAGTAGGCGAAAGCTACCAAATGTCCAAGCATCGGACATCGATTATATAGATCATCATATTGAGTCAACATATTATGATCCCGTTGAATAAAGGGCGCCGTGACGGCGCCCTGGTTTCATTACACAATGACCGGCTTGGGATAGTTTTTGAAGATTTCGACCGCTTTATCGATTTCATCCTGCGGCAGTGAATAGTTCTGCAATTTGCCGGAGAAATACAACTCGTACCCACGCAGGTCCATCAGTCCATGACCGCTCCAGTTGAAAATAATGACTTTTTCTTTTCCTTCTTCCTTGGCCTTGAGCGCTTCCTGAATCGTAGCTGCGATGGCATGGCTGGTTTCCGGCGCTGAGATGAATCCTTCTGTTCGCGCGAATTTGACAGCCGCATCATAACAATCGAGCTGATCAATGGCTCTCGGTTCCAGCAATCCCAATTCAATAGCATGGCTCACCAGCGGCGCCATACCGTGATAGCGCAAGCCGCCGGCGTGAATAGGAGGAGGAATAAAATTATGTCCCAAAGAATGCATGGCCAATAGCGGCGTCATCCGTGCAGTATCTCCATGGTCATAGGCAAATGGCGCACGGGTCATCGTCGGACATGATGTAGGCTCAACAGGTATAATTTTAATATCAGCGCCGTTGATTTTATCCAACACAAAGGGGAAAGACAAGCCCGCGAAATTGGAACCGCCGCCGGCACAGCCGATGACCACATCAACCTTTTTCTCGCCGGCCATCTCAAGCTGTTTCTTCGCTTCCTGTCCGATGATCGTCTGATGCAGCATCACATGATTCAACACGCTGCCGAGTGAGTAACGCGTCTGTCCAGTCGGATCAGTGACTGCTGCCTCAACGGCTTCGGAAATGGCGATACCCAGACTCCCGGGAGTATCAGGCATCTCCTCCAATATTTTTCGACCCGCATTGGTCTCCGTGCTGGGGCTGGGGATGCACTTGGCGCCCCATGTTTCCATCATCAAACGACGGAATGGTTTTTGGTCAAAAGAGATCCGCACCATGTAGACTTTACATTCCAATCCGACCAGCGCGCAGGCGAAAGCAAGAGCGCTGCCCCATTGGCCGGCGCCGGTCTCTGTCGTCAACCGCTTGATGCCAAATTGTTTATTATACCATGCCTGAGGAATGGCGGTATTGGGCTTG
>RPQV01000105.1 GCA_003818595.1 Calditrichota bacterium | reverse complement strand
CTCTGCACAAAGATCAAATTGCCTCGTTGGAAAGGATGGCCATCAAATCAGCAGAAAACCTGTTGGCGGCAATCGAGCGCAGCAAGGAACGACCACTGGATCGCGTGCTCTTTGCCTTGGGAATTCGTTTTGTCGGCGAGCACGTTGCGCGTGTATTGGTGCGTGCCCTCCACAGCATAGAAGCCATATTGAACGCAACGCGTGATGAACTGCTGCAGATCTATGAAATTGGCCCACAAGTTGCGGACAGTATCGTCGATTTCAGTCAATCACCGCAAAACCAGACTCTAATTCAACGCCTTCGCCTGGCGGGAGTGAAAATGACCTCTGTCGCTGTAAAGGCTTCAAAAAATGACTTGATGTTTGCCGGGAAAACGCTGGTTTTTACCGGTACTTTGACCACATTATCACGAAAAGAAGCACAAGATCTCACCGAACAACTCGGCGGACGGGCGGCTTCTTCTGTCAGTCAAAACACTGATTTTGTGATTGCCGGAGATCAGGCGGGTTCAAAACTGCAAAAAGCGAAAGAATTGGGAATAACCATTCTCTCAGAAAAGGAATTCCGAGACATGGCAGGATTACCAAAGATATGATGACGTTGCGAATACACATTCTGCTTTGCTGCTGCACCTTTTTCTTCCTGCGCTGTGCATCAAACTCTCCACGCGGCGGCCAAATTCCATTCATCACCATCGAAGAAGAACTTCAACTCGGCGAGGAGATCGCCTCCTATTCCATCCAAAATCTAAAGATCATCAATAATCGGGCAATCACTCATTTTCTCAGCGGCATCGCCGCGGAAATCGGTCGGGTTTCATATTGGAAAGGACTCCATTATACCATTTTCATTGTTAACGAATCGGATATCAACCATTTTTCATTGCCCGGGGGAAATATCTTTCTCTTCCGCGGACTGCTTGAAATGTGCAGCAGTTCAGAGGAAATTGCCGCTGTCATCGCGCATGAAATCGCTCATTTGGCTCAACGAGACGGAACCAACCGCTTGGCTGAAAAATACGGATTTTCCTTTGCTGCCCAGCAGGCCATTGGAGAAAACCCGAAAATTGCGGAACATATTGTCCTTTCATTATATCAACCGGATACCATTCTTGACTATACCCAAGCACAAGAATTTCAAGCCGACCTGAACGCCTTGCTCTATCTCAAGGATTCGCAACTGGATGTCAATGGTCTTAAATCCATGCTTGAAAAAATTTCTCTCCAAAAACCTCAACAATTGACGCTTCTATTGACCACGCATCCTCCTGCTGAAGAGCGATTGAATAAACTCCGTCGATTCTTTCGGGAAACTAAAGGCTCTGTCGCGGTTCCCATTGATCCGACAGAATTCAACAAGATGAAAGTTACACTCACCCGCCTTCCCCGCTAAATCTACATCCTGCAGTTTTGGCCTTTATATTGCATACCAAACCTTGTCGGTTGAGTTGAATTTGCTGTATTTCCAGGCATTATTACAGCAGTTCACGTGTAATATTGATCAGGCAACTTTTGAAACGGCTTTCATTTCTCAGTTCTTCTTTTAACTAACAGTAAAACAATCTGTTAGTTACTTCTTTCGGAGGCATGGATGAAACAGATTGGCATCATTACACTCATATTGTTGGGGTCCACAATCAAAAGCTGGGGCGTCTCTTTTGTGAACCTCAACAGCAGTGAAAGCATTTCCATCAGTTCGTTACCGACTGAAATTGTATTATCCTGCGATGTTGCCTCAATTGGAAACAGAGTCTCTTGCGAAATTTATCACGATATTAATGAAAACCGAATCATCGACAGTAACGATTATCGCCTATTTTTTCAATACTTTATTGATGGGCTTGGAGATATCGTCGACGCGCAGTCTCTCAGAGACAAGATTGGCGGAGATCAAACCGACAGCGATGGAATCATTCGCAGCACCTTGCGATTTGAAGATTCCAGAAATCCGTTTGGACCGCAATCCTGGCTTTTAAGAATAACGGATGATGACCAAAGCTCAGTGACCGCCGGTATCAAATGGGATTTGCAGGCGGCTAAAACCGGCGCCAAAGGCCGAATCTTTGAAAAGAGTACCGGGTCGCCCCTCGCCGGAGTTGAAGTCATTTTTACAAAGATGAATGGCGCTGATGAATCCCGACGCGCAATTACGAATGCGGCAGGCGAATACAGAATTGATCTCACCGCGGGAGTGTGGAACGTTTTTGCAACCAACCGTCTTGATCAGCTTTATAAAGATGCACCAATGAGACGGCTGCACATTTTCAGCGGACAGATCAGCAAAACCGACTGGCAGATGCAAAAATATGAATCCTTTGTCTGCGGCCGGGTGTATCAGGAGGATCATACCCCTTCGGCAGATATCTCGATTATTCTGCAAAACACCAAAGAATTTAAAATCTTTCATGGTCGCACCGATCAAAACGGCAATTATTGTATCGGCGTCCAGGCGGGAGAATACAACATCACTCTTAACCAATACTTTTCCAAATACCTGGGTAATGATCATTGGCCTGAAGGATTTTACGCCTTTCCGGAATCCAATACATTCACAATTCAACCGGGACAGCAGCTCTTCAAGGATTTTGAGTTTCGACCTTATCAGGCTTTCATCAGCGGTCGCTGCACTCTCAATGGTCAACCGGTGGCGGATGTATTGGTGCAGGGAATAGGTATTGATCCGAAAAGTAAAAAACAGGTGCTTTTTCAGACTTTCTCCCAAGCGGACGGCGCCTATACCTTGGGAATACAACCCTTTGTCATGACATCGCTTTTCGCCCAAAAGCAGGGCCTCTATACCCTGTCAAAATCCGAGTTCAAGAACTATGACATGAAAAGTGAACTCTTGAAACGGGATATCAATTTTTGTTTTGATAAACAAGCGACCTTGATGAGCCTCAGCGGTCGCCTGGTTGACGAACAACAAAGGCCGGTTGCCGGCGCCTACGTTGTCGCCCGCAATGATTGGGATACTGGTCCTGATGGGCATTTGATCGTCCGTTCGAATGACAATGGAGAATATTTTATCGACGTTAGAACCGAAGGTGACTGGCGAATCGGCGCTTTCACCTCGCGCAATTCTCAATCTGCTCCATCGCTTTATTTCAAGTACCTGGTAAATGGAGTCAGTTATAAAAATTTAGATTTTGTGTTGTCTCAACACAGCTCAATGATCGCGCAAACGAATGGACAGCTCGATCTATCTGATTTTTATGTCCTTCCGCATATGCCGGATCCGTTCTTTAAGCAGACGACCATCGATTTTATTCTCCCTCACTCCGGTTACACTGAAGTTGAGGTATTGAGTATTGATGGAGAAGAGCTGGTCACCTTGATCGATGAACAGCTTTCCCGCGGTTATCAAAAGATCACCTGGGACGGCAAAGATGATGAAGGCAATATCATCGGCAGCGGCGTCTATCTCTGCCGAGTCACTTCTGAGAAACAAACATCCATTCAACCGATCACACTGCTGAAATAAAAGACTTGCTGTATCAAAAGTTAGTTGCCACCTCTGATCAATATCACAATAAATGACCAAATAGTATATTCCTTCTATTAAAAACCGGACTTGCATCAATTTATACTTTTGATATAGCCCCCTACCGATTGAATCACCAATCACCAGTGCGTCGGACATGCTTGTCTGACCTGTCGAACGCGCCCACAATCTCCGCAAATATTCACTGAAAATTAAACATGATCATCACCCTGTTGCGTAATCTGGGTTTATACCCGGCGGTCTCGCCTCATCTTTTTTATTGACACACTGATAATAATTTTGTACACTTGACAGCACTATGCCGTGCATTCAAAATCGAAAGGAGGAACAAAATTCTGCGCCCGTTTGAGCAATCGTAAGCCGTCAAATAACATGAGGAGAAGCAACATGAAAAATCGGCTACAAATTTTCACGCTCTTTTTAGCACTACTTGTGCTGTGTATCCCATCTTTTGCTCAGGATGATGACAAGGTTCAGGCTTTGTTGGTCACGAATGAGTTATGGGATATTGGAGATTCCGCAATTATAGACAAAATGGAATCTCTCGGTTACGAGGTCACGACCGTCCTGGATACAGAATCGGATTCAACTTGGGCCGAAGGAATGGACTTTATCTACGTCTCTTCTACTGTGAGCTCAGGCAATGTCGCCGGCAAATTCAAAAATGTTCCGGTTCCGGTGATCATGATTGAGCCGTACGCCCAGGATGAAATGGGTATGACGCTGGATGCTGATTCCACGCGTCATTTTCAGCCGATACAACGCATGCTGATGATCAAATCCGAAGGTCATTTTTTGGCAGCCGGTCTAACAGGTGAAGTGGACGCTTTCATCGATTACCAAATTCAAAGCGGACAAGGATATCCCAATGAAAACGGAACCATAATCGCTGAATATGTGCCGCTGCCGGAAGATTCCTCCATTAGTCCCATTATTTACGGCGCCATCTATGCCTATGAGAAAGGCGCTTTGATGGCCGACACCACCGAAGCGGCCGAACGTCGCTATTTTGCCGGCTGGAACGACGCGGGCGTCGCCAATTTGAGCGAGGACGGTTGGAAACTGTGGCAGGCTGCCATTGACTGGTGCCTTTACAAAGACGATGATACCGCCGTTGCCAATCACCAGCGCCGGCCCGACCAATTCTCTTTGGCCCAGAATTACCCCAATCCGTTTAATCCGGCCACCGTCATCTCCTTTTCCTTGAACTCTGCAGCTGCGGTTCATTTGACCGTTCACAACATTCAAGGCCGCCAAATTACCGACCTGGCCAACAAGACTTTTCCGGCAGGCGAACATCTCGTCCACTTTGATGCATCGGATTTGGCAGCCGGAGTCTATTTTTACCAATTGACCGTCGATAACCAGCAGATCACCAGAAAAATGACGCTCCTACGCTGACAAGCAGAAAGCCCCTCAAGGACATGCCTCGCACGGAGACACAGAGACACGGAGAATTATATTCGTAATTTTTTCTCTGTGTCTCTGTGTCTCCGTGCGAGAAAAAATCTAATGCAATAAATAAGGATATCTGATCCACCCATGGAATTGAAGAATTCTGTTAAATATTTAATGATCAAATAATTATAAAGCGTTTATGATCAGATTCATTATACTCCTTTTTTCCCTGATCCCTGTCCTGTCCGCGCAAACACCCCTGATCAATGAAATCATGTCCCTCAACAGTTCGATAATCGCTGATCGGGATGGCGATTATCCGGACTGGCTCGAATTGTACAATCCGAGTCCAACTGCAGTCGATCTCACTGATTTCAGCCTGACAGACGATTATTCACAACCGCGCAAGTGGGTGTTTCCTTATGTCAAAATAGAGGCACACGGCTTTCTGCTGATCTTCGCTTCGGATAAAAATCAGCTCTCCACGGAAAAGCCTCTGCACAGCAATTTTAAATTAAGCTCGCTAGGAGAATCTATTTACCTTTTTACCGCCGCCGCTCTTCTCGCAGACAGCCTCCAGGTTCCACCTCTGGCGGTGGATATGTCCTATGGAAGATCACCTGATGGATCGGATCATCTCGTCCTCTTTTTAAATCCCTCGCCCGCTGCATCCAATTCCGGTCCATCAGGCGTCGAGTTTTCCGGCTCACCCGAATTTTCCATTCCCGGCGGATTTTATTCGGCGGAACAGCAGGTCACCATTGAAACAGATGCTCCTCATTCACGCATTGTTTATACCACTGATGGATCCGATCCACATAAAAATTCACGCTCTTACAGTTCTCCCATTCCAATCAAAAGAACCACCGTGCTCAAGGCGAGACTGCTGGAAGATGAAAAACTTCCGGGACCGGTATTGACCCAAACGTTTATCATCAATGAGTCGAGTACAATTCCCGTGGTATCGTTCAGCACACACCCTGATAATCTTTTTGATGACGACATTGGCATCTATGTCGTCGGCAACAGCAACGCCATGGGCGGATATGAAGACAATCCCATTGGACCACCGGCAAATTATTGGGAAGACTGGGAGCGTCCGGTATCTATAGAATGGTTCGAGCCCGAGGGTAAAACCGGCTTTAGCTGCCGCGCCGGAATTAAAATGTTCGGCAAAACCACCCGCAACCTGGCGCAGAAATCCTTTGCCCTCTTTTTCCGCAATCAGTACGGCATGGAAGAATTGGATTATCCGCTCTTTCCCGATTATCCAATCAGACGTTTTAAATCGCTCCTCCTGCGCAACGGCGGCAGCGACAACACCGACAATGAAGGAGGTGTTCAATTCCGCGATGGTTTTGCCGCCAAACTTGTCTATGACCTTGATCTGGAATACCAGGCGTATCGACCGTGCCACCTCTATATTAACGGTGAATATTGGGGTATCTACAATGTGCGCGAAAAAATCAATAAAGACTATATCGCGGAGCACCAAGGGATCGATGCGGATGAAATCGACATGCTCGATGATTACCATCGACTCTACCCGTTGGTGATTGAAGGTGATGCCGATCACTATAATGCGTTGATTGATTTTCTGCTCGCCCATGACCTGAACGTTCGGAAAAACGCCGAATTTGTCGAAACCCAAATGAATGTTCGCAATTTTCTCACTTATATGGCCGTACAGATTTGGCTGGCCAATCACGATGGTCCCGGACACAATTGTAAATTCTGGCGACCGCGTGAAGATGAGGGCCGCTATCGGTGGATTTTATATGATACCGATCATTCCTTCGGCATGAGGCTCTTCATTCCCAATTATCACTACGCCCCGGATGCTTATATGGACGATACCATCGCCTATTACCGCGAAGAAAATGGTCCCTCCTGGCCGAATCCGCCCGAATCCACCTTTCTATTTCGAAAAATTCTTGAAAACAGCTCATTTCAGCATCTTTTCATCAATGTGCTCGCGGACCTGATGAATTCCCGCTTTTCAGAGGATGCCACTGCCGGACTCTATCTTCAGGTTAAAAAGACGATCGAACCTGAAATTGACCGTCAGTTGCAGCGATGGGGCGGTGATAAGAAACAATGGCTTGTGAACGCGGAGGTTGTCGATGATTTCATTGCCAACCGCAACTCTTACCTGCAGGAATATATCATAGAAGAATTTTCTTTAGACGGACTGGCGGAGATACAACTGGCGATCGAACCGGAAGGTGCCGGGATGCTGCAACTGAATTCCTTAACCTGCAAATCATTTCCCTGGTCCGGCATCTATTTTAAGGGTGTTCCTTTCTCACTTTCAGCCATTCCCTTTGCCGGATTTCGTTTCAGCGATTGGCAGGGAATCGGAGAAACTGTTGCAGCTTCGGAAATCTCGATCACTCCCGCCGGCGACATAAAAATCACCGCTCGTTTTGAGGGGACTTCCTCCCCTCATCAATTGGTCATCAACGAAATCAATTATCACTCTGAAGATGCCTTTGATACCGAAGATTGGGTCGAGCTGTACAATCCGCTGTCGGCGCCGGTGAACATCTCCTTATGGACGCTTGCCGATCAAAACAATAGGCCTCTTTATACGTTTGCGGAAAATTCCATCGTTCAACCGCTCGATTTTCTCATTGTCAGTCGGGATATTTCTGCCTTTAATAAATATTGGCCTGCAATCACCTCTCTGATCGGACCTCTATTGCACGCGTTGAATAATGACGGCGATCATCTCTGCCTCAGGGACGCAGCCGGATCAGTGATTGATTCATTGACATTTTCGCATCGCGATCCATGGCCTCGAAATGCGGACGGCAACGGCGCCACCCTGGCGTTGAGGAATCCGTTTTTTGATAACTCACAGGCCGAGAATTGGATGGCCTCGTTTTCCCATGGCACCCCCGGCGCACCCAATCAGATCATCGGCTCGGTTGACGCCCCCCTGATGCCGAATCGATTGAGAATCATGTCGGCATTCCCCAATCCCTTCAACAATCAAATTCAGATCAGCTTTGCCGCACCGGCAGAAGAAAAGGTCTCTCTCCGCATTTTCAATCTGCTCGGTCGCCTCGTCCGCTCAATGGATATAACCGGCGCCCCTTTGACTTTCACATGGGATGGAACAGATGATGTCGGTTATCCAATCAGCAGCGGTTTATATTTTGTTACATTAGAAACTCGCCGACAAATGGAAACAATCAAGATTTTATTGATTCGATAACAGCGAGTACACGATCCTCGAAATTCACTCCCTGTACCAAAAGCGCTTCTCAACCTCGTACCCGAAACCAAGTTGGACGGGAGATACAAAATGAAGACTCACGCAAAGCCGCGAAGACGCAAAGAAATAATTTTGAATAATTCCTTTGTTTATCCACCACTTTTTGCAGAACTGTCCTGATTTCCACGCTGAATAAAACCGGTTATGAAAAATGAAACTCGCGACAACACTTTGCTATCTTTGCGTGAACCGCCAAATTGTCCCGTATGAGAGCTTGATCAAATCTTTAATGACTTTCATTACAAAACGAACAGGAATTGATATGAACTTTTGACACAGCCCCGGAGATTGTTTTAGAAGCTTCGAATCATGCAGTGCCACCTACGGGATATGCGCAGGAAAGACCAGGCACAGCTTGGAAGACAAGTTGCGTCCCAAATGCACAGACTATGTAAAAACATTACCCCTATCATCCTCCCAGGCAACAGTGCTCTCTCCCTTCTGCGGGGCTGTATTATAAGTCCTTTTTCCACATCAGGCCATTCCCTTTGTATGCCTATGTAAGAGGCTCAACGCAGAGGCGCAGAGGCCGCAGAGGAACGCGGAGAAATCATAAGCTCTGCTCGTAAGAATTCCCACTGACGCTTCGAAATGACGTAAAAGGAAACCAGTTTTAAATCATGATACTATTGGTCATGCTCTGCGGTCTCTGCGCCTCTGCGTTGGTTTGGAACAAAGAACTCGTCGTACACCTGACGCAGTGCAGCAGTAGCGTTTAAGTGCATGATGAAGGTGTGCGACGAGTTCCTGCACGGCGCATCGAACTCTGACCTCGTCGTACGCCGGGGTACATTGCTGCACCTGCAGCGATAAATCTTTTATGCTCCGTCCCAGGTTCCCCGACTGTGTGGAAACGCCTTCCGTCGCGGTGGCTGAGCAGAGTCGAATCCCGATTGTAATGAACTT
>RPQV01000104.1 GCA_003818595.1 Calditrichota bacterium | reverse complement strand
TATCGCTACAACGCCATCCCGGCCGATCAGCCCGGCCGCTACGTGTACATCCGTGACATGCAGAGCGGAAAGTTCTGGAGCCCGACCGCGCAACCCACGCCCGCGGTCAAGCTGCAGGGGTACGAGTGCCGCCACGGCGCCGGTTACACGCGCATCACCAGCCGATATCGCAGCATTCGCGTCGAACTGCTCTATTTTGTACCCCCTGTTCTTTCTATAGAGGAAACAGATCAGAACGTGATGGAGACGCCCTGCGAACTATGGATTATGCGCCTGCGCAACGACTCCCGCCGTGATCGCCGGTTGCGTTCCTTCAGCTATGCCGAATTCAGTATGTGGAGCGCAGAGGTTGACCTGCACAATCTGGATTGGGGCCAGCACATAATGCGAAGCCAAATTCAGGAAGGAATCATTACCGTCAATACTCGCTTCCGCCCAACGACCACCTTTTTTGCCTCCAACCTGCCGCCGTTCGGCTTTGATACCGACCGGGAGATTTTTGTCGGTAAGTATTGCGACCTGTCAAATCCGATGGTGGTCCAAGACGGCGAACCCACCAATACGTTGGCGTCGCGTGGTAATAACATCGGCATGTTGTGCCATGAGTGGACATTAAAACCGGGCGAAGAGAAGGAAATCATCTTTATCATGGGAGTGACCGACAATCCCGGACAGATCGCTGCTGTGGTGAGAAAATACCGCGAACCGGAAAACGCTCGCAAGGCTTTTGCGGCGCTCAAGGCGGATTGGGATTCATTTCTCAACGTCTTCCAGGTCGAGACGCCGGATGCCGAGATGAACGCCATGCTCAATGTGTGGAATCAGATCCAATGTCGAACTACGCTCTACTGGTCGCGATTCGTCTCCGCTTATGAGACCGGTTTGGGCCGCGGGATGGGGACGCGCGATTCAGCCCAGGATACTCTGGCGACTGTGCAGAATGCCCCGCAACGGGCGCGCGCCAACCTGACAATTCTGTGGAAACTTCAATTCCAAGACGGGCACACCTGGCACCAGGTCTTCCCTTTGACGGGCGAAGGCGGAGTTGGACTGGCAGTGGAATTTCCCGAGTGGCCGCAGTGGTTCTGTGACGATCATCTTTGGTTGCTATCCGCGGTGTGTTCCTATTTGCGCGAGACCGGCGATTTCGGCTTCCTTGAGGAACGCATCCCCTTCACCGACGGCGGTGAGGAATCCTTGTGGGAGCACATGCTGCGGGCGGTCGGCTTTACCCTTGCACATCGTGGACCGCACGGATTGCCGCGACTGGGATTCTCAGATTGGGACGATACGATGAACCTTGATCACGGTTCCGGCAAAGCCGAGAGCGTGATGGCGGCACAGCAATTCTGCCGGGTAATGCTTGACCTTGCCGAATTGTGCGACCACATCGGCAAACAAACAGAGACCAGGCGCTTTCTCGACTTGAAAGAGGAATTTGTCGAAATCATCAATCGAGTGGGCTGGGATGGCGAATGGTATGTACGCGCTTTCGACGACGACGGTAAACCGATTGGTGTGCGCGCCGAAGAAAACAACCAGATCAGCATGAACACCCAGACTTGGGCGGTCATCGGCGAGTGTGCCTCGCGTGAACGCGCCGAACAAGCCATGCACAGTGCTCACGCCAGACTGAACACACCCTTTGGCTTGGCCATCATGACGCCCGCATATACTCGAGGCGATGCGCGCGTGCGCGGTACAACAACCTTCCAACCCGGCGCCAAGGAGAACGGCGGCATCTTTTGCCATGCCAATACCTGGGCGATCATCGCTGCCGCCAAGTTGGGATGGAACGAACGCGCCTACCAGTATTACCGTCAAATCATGCCGCTGGCCCGTCATGACAGCGATCTATTCAAGGTGGAGCCCTATGTTTACTGCGGCAACATCTGCGGCCCCGAGCATCCCCAGTTCGGTTACGGCCGCAACGCCTGGCTCTCCGGCACTGCCTCCTGGACCTATGTAGCCGGAACGCAATATTTGCTGGGAATTCGTCCAACATTCAAAGGCCTGCAGATCGCCCCAATCATACCGGAGTCATGGCCCGGTTTTCGCGTCCGGCGGATTTTCCGCGGCGTAACATATTTCATTACTGCGAAACGTGCCGGTAGCGGCAACACCGTCTCGCTCAAAATAGACGGCAAGCTCATTGAGGGAAACATTGTTTCTTTCCCGCCGGAAGGAACATGCTCAGTGCAAGTGGACGTCTCGCTGGCGTAAAAATGAATGATAATGAAAGGAGGTTGCCGAACAAACAGTAGTGCTAATAAAATCAGTTGACAAAAGGTTGCCCAAACAAAGGAGAAAGAAATGAAAAGATATTTAGCTGTCGTTATTTTAGCCATCGTCGCTCTGAATATACCCCAGGCTGCTTCCTACACCACGCCCGACCGTATCATCACCGCTTATAAAGCCCCCTCCGTTCCGTTGATCGATGCTGTTGAAGACAGCATCTGGATTGATGCAATCGCTTATGCCGTGACACTGCCGGACCCGGCAGGTGCGGCCAGCATACTCGAATCCAGCAATGACTATGCCGGTTGGTTCAAAGTCATGTGGGATGCTGAAAACCTTTACTTCTTTTTCGGAGTTATCGACGACGTCATCTGGAGTGACGGCGATGAGGATGACCGCATCGAGTTGTTCTTTGACGCCGATGCTTCCGGCGGTATCACCCAGGAAGAATATGAACTCGATTATGCCGCTGATTATGGCGCGTTTGCCTCCTGGTGGCTTAACCAGCATCCGGATCACACGCAGACCTATGATGAAAACTGCTCGCAGTGGGTCATGCACATCGACGGCACGGTCCTTTCGACCGGAACTCAAGGTCCCGGCCTCAGCTGGACCGGCACGCGTTTTCCGCTTGAAGGCATTCAGGCAGCCGTGCATGTCAATTCTGACGAGTACGGCTATGCCATGGAATTCGCCATCCCGTGGAATTCCCTCATGGCCAATACTCCCATGAAAGCCGGCGATGCCGTCGGGCTGAACTTTCAAATCAATGACATTGACGAGGAAGGTCAACGAGGATTTTTCGACTGGATTATGGACTATGCGAACGCCAATTGGTGCGATCCCACGGTTTTTGGGCAAATCATCTTGAACGACAAGTTTCCAGCAGATGAATGCCAGATGACGCTCGGCAAAGCGGGAGCAATTCCGGTGGTTGACGGAATCATGGACGCCGTTTGGCAGTTCGCAATGCCGCGCGCGGTTTTGATACCTGATGCTTCATCAGAGTTCAGCCTAATGGAAAGCAGCGATGATTACTCGTCGAATTTCAGAGCCCTTTGGGATGATCAGAATGTCTATTTTTTCTTTGATGTAGTGGATGACGTGATTCTCCCAGAAACGGATGAGGACGAACGCATCGAGCTGTTCTTTGACGCCGATGCTTCCGGCGGTATCACCCAGGAGGAATATGAACTCGATTATGCGGCTGATTATGGCGCGTTTGCCTCCTGGTGGCTTAATCAGCATCCGGATCACACGCAGACCTATGATGAAAACTGCTCGCAGTGGGTCATGCACATCGACGGCACGGTCCTTTCGACCGGAACTCAAGGTCCCGGCCTCACCTGGACCGGCACGCGGTTCCCGCTTGAAGGCATTCAGGCAGCCGTGCATGTCAATTCTGACGAGTACGGCTATACCATGGAATTCGCCATCCCGTGGAATTCCCTCATGGCCAATACTCCCATGAAAACCGGCGACGCCGTCGGGCTGAATGTGCAGGTGAACGACATCGACACACCGGGGGAGCGCGGTTTTTATGATTGGCGCTCGATTTGGCCGAACGCCAGTTGGTGCGATCCGACCAATTTTGGCCAAATGACATTGAGCGACATGGTCATCCTCGATCCCAGCAGCGCAATTGAGAATCGTCCAAACGCGCGTGTACAGGAATATTGCCTGGCGCAGAATTACCCCAATCCATTCAATTCGACAACACAAATCGTCTATAACGTACCAAGACTGGCAGAAGTTAACCTGTCAGTTTATAACACGCGCGGTGAAAAAGTTGCGACACTTGTCAATGAAGTCAAGACAGCCGGTGAATACAAGATTGACTTTAGCAGCACCCATCTCAGCTCCGGTATTTATTTTTACAAACTGACAACAGGTGATATGACGCTGACTCGAAAAATGACCTTTGTCAAGTGATGTTTATCGTTTGATGTGGCACTGAGAAATTCAATTCTGAAAATGGATTGGATAGTTGATCCCAATCGATGACTCTGTTGACTGCGTCGGTTTGAATATAAAGTCAGTGATCGTTCATTAAATCATTGCGATTACGGCACAATTCAACAGAGTCATCTGTTATTTTTTTTTAATAGGTACGATTGACATGCTGAAATCAGCGATTCTGGCAGAATTAATAATTGCCTTGACTTTTTCAGGTTTAGCACGGGCTTGCGGATACATGGGATTTTGTATATCCTGGGGAAAATGGGGGTTAACATGATCAGACTGCATTTCTCCATTAATTCCTATACCGGTATTGCGCTGCGAGATGATCCCGCGGTCGGCACAAATTATTTGCCAACGGGCTGGGAGGACACCATGTACATGATCATTGAATAAATCCTATTGATCGTTCGTATCAGCTGCAGCGCACGCTGCCATGGCCAAAAAAAAAATCTCGGTTTGCGTCAAGCGGATAATGCCGGAATACGGCAGCTCTGTATAATCTTTAGCAGTAACGCATGAATTGAGGGTACATGATGTCAGATGACTGCATCCAAAAACTGTCAAGTCGGATTTCGAAAACCGACCGCCGTCCCGATTTTGAAAATCTTTTATCCGTTCTTCGACGCCAAATCCCGGCTCGTCCGACTCTCTTTGAGTTTATTCTCAACAATACCATTTACGAACGCGTCACGGGACGTCCAGTACCGGCAGACGGTGATGGTCATTCATGGTGTCCTTATCTGGTCGAGGCGTTCTGCAGACTCGGTTACGATTACGCTGTCGTCGGAGGATGGCAGTTAAATGCCCTGGTCTTTCCCAAGGGTCAGAAGCACACTGAAAAATCGAAATCGTTGAACGAAGGCGCGCTGATAACCGACCGGGCTTCATTTGATGCCTATCCATGGCCGGAGATCGATTCAAGCCGTCTGACGCCCCTGGAAGGAATCAATGGTGAACTGCCCGAAGGGATGAAAATGATCGCATCAGGCGTCGAGGGTGTTTTGGAGGCCGCAATTGAACTGGTTGGATTTGAAAACTTATGTTTGATGTTGTATTCGGACCCTGATTTGATCGTGGAAATTTTTGACCGCATCGGCGGCCGCATCCTCGATTATTACCGGCGCATCGTACAGTATGACAGTGTCGGCGCGGTAATTGACAATGACGATTGGGGCTTTAAGACACAAACCATGCTGGCGCCGGAGGACATGCGGCGGCTGGTGTTTCCATGGCATAAAAAAATTGTCGAGACGGCCCACATGGCCGGCAAACCGGTTATCCTGCACTCCTGCGGTAATCCCGAGATGATTATGGATGACATCATCAACACCATGAAAATAGACGGCAAACATTCTTACGAGGACGCCATCATCCCCGTTGAGGAGGCCATTGACCGGTGGGGAGGGCGTATCGCCATCCTCGGCGGCATTGACGTTGATTTTCTCGCGAAAAGCACGAGGGATCAGGTCCAACGCAGAACAGCTAAAATAGTTGACCGCTCAATGCAGCAGGGCGGAATTGCCATCGGATCGGGTAATTCCATTCCGGACTATATTCCTATCGATAATTATTGCGCCATGGTCGAGGCGGTAGTGGATTGGCCGTGATCAATGGATGACGCCGGAGCGGTCGCGGCCATGGATGGCTTGAGAAATGGTCACAGGAGTCGCATACAAATATGGAATTGTCAACACGACATTCACGACAACGAGGAATGAGATGAATCCCTTGCTTGGAATTTTCTATCATGCTGTCGGCGGTTTTGCGGCCGGCAGTTTTTATATTCCGTATAATCGCGTGCGTCATTGGGCTTGGGAAGTTTATTGGCTGGTAGGCGGTTTTTTCGCCTGGGTGCTCATGCCGTGGGTGATCACGCTCATCACCGTCCCGGATATCCTCGGACTGATGGGCCGTCTTTCAATGAAAATGGTCCTGTGGCCGTTTCTGTTCGGCATGATCTGGGGGATTGGAGGAACCACATTCGGCCTGACCATGAGGTATCTGGGCATGTCTCTGGGTATGTCGCTGGCCTTGGGTCTCACCGCTACATTCGGCACTCTGGTTCCACCGCTCTATTATGGCCAGATGATGCAGCTCTTGGCAACTCGGTCCGGCATGGTCACGCTGGGAGGAGTGGCCATCTGCCTGTTCGGAATTGCGGTAACGGGATTGGCGGGTATTTTCAAAGACAAGGAGCTTTCCACAGCGGAGAAAACCGCCCAAATCCGGGAATTCGATTTGAAAAAGGGGCTGGTTGTCGCACTCATTGCCGGAGTGATGAGCGCAGGATTTGCATTTGGCATTGCTGCGGGCAAACCAATCGCCGAATTGGCGGTGGAATTCGGCGCCCCCAAATTGTACAGCAACAGCCCCACCTATATCTTCATCATGTTCGGAGGATTTGTCAGCAATTTTTTTTACTGTATATACCTGACGCTGCGGAATCGAACATACAAGGATTACATAAAAAAGAGCAATACGCCGCTATTGAAAAACTATATCTTCTGCGCCCTGGCCGGGATTACCTGGTACTGCCAGTTTTTGTTTTACGGAATGGGAACCACCTTGATGGGGCGCTATGATTTTGCCAGTTGGAGTATTCACATGGCATTTATCATCACCTTCAGCAACATGTGGGGGTTGGTGCTAAAGGAATGGAAGGGATCACGCCGACGGACCATCCGGACCATCCTGCTGGGGTTGGCCATACTCGTCCTGTCGACCTGTGTCATCGGACTGGGTAATTATATTCAACAGTACGAATAATCTCCGGCGACGGCATGACCTCACAAGAGTGCTTTGTGAAAGCTATCAGACATGAAATGGCGGACCATCCGCTCCTCTTCGCCGCTCTGACGCGGTAGATTGTCAGCAAAATTTTATGGGCGTTCGGCATGGTCCGTGAGTGATCAAGTTGTATAGCTTAATTTCCCGGACGGGCAGTGAATTATGATATTCGTCGGACATTCGAATCGGAATGCTGCGTATTCAACGGCCGGACTTGGCAGGACGAAAATAATAATTTAGGATGCGGCAGCTTTTGTAGACACGGAGGGGTGTACAAAAAGCTGATCCAAGATGTTGTTGCTTCAATAAAGCTTGGTGATTTCTGTCCCGTGATGAAGTACGAAGAGTACTGATGGATTGAATTGGGTAAAGAGAAAATCATTCGCATAAAAGATGAAAGTTTCCCAGCAGTTCATGCCGGAAGAATTCGTAGCAGATTCGGAGATAAACGACACAGTAACGCATCGCAAATAATTTCCCGACCCCGGGGTCTGTCACTGCTGGCTAATATAGGATTAAGCGCTTGAATATTTGCGACGCAGTTTTAAGAACGAATTTTCTCCATCAATTTACTGCTCCACATAGCTGCAGGATGCGCAAATATAGCAGGTGAGTTTTATTAAGGCGAACAGATCAACTTTGATCCAATTATTGGTTCTACACCCACGCGTCCGTAGCAGTTCATTTGTTGATACCTCATTTGCATGGCGTACGGGCTTAACGCCATGCGCCGAGAATCACGCCAAAGAGCACAAAGTTGAGGAGATGATTGCCCGCTTCAATGGCCCAGACTTTCAAGCCATGTCCCGCGAAGAGTTTGTTAACCAGAGACGTCGGCGCGATAATACCGAGCCAGAGCAGCAAACCAACCATGGCGCCGGAGCCAAGTGTTGCGCCTCCCGTCGTCATGCTACCCAAGGCGGTGACCATTAGGGACATAAAAACCGCCTGGATAAACGAGGAGAGCACCGTCAGCGCCCATGTCATTCCCATGGCAGCGCCTGCCATGCCGGGGACGTCGCTTTCTGACTTGCCGATGCCCTTCCACCACGCTGGAAAAAATGTCTTGGGATTATACCATACAGCACCGCTGATCATGCTGACAACGACGCAGGCAACCACCGCTAACCAGTTAATAGAACTAAAATCCATTTCAGCCTCCTTTGGCATTTGGATAGGTGGATACAAAATTATACGTTTTCAATTTTTCGCCGAAGCTTTGAGAAAGACTTTTCTCCCTCAACATACTGCTCCATATAACCGCAGGACGCACAAATATAGCGGGTGAGTTTTATTAAGGCGAACAGATCAACTTTGATCCAATTGTTGGCGCCGCGCCCGATGGGAATGACGACAATCTCTTTCGATGAACATTTGGGGCAAATACCGGTAGCCCTCATAGTGGTTTCCTTGAGCATCATTATTGGCAGGTATTCAGTTGAAATATGGCAAGTATAGCAATAAAGCAGGAGAGATGCAAAGGGAAAAAAGAGTGAGCAGATGGCTGCAAATCAGGGGGGATGATGTCTCAGGGTTAGAACGGTTTTAAATGCCGGACAACAATTTGGCGCAACGAGGAAAGCAATTCCATCGGTTGAGATGTCGGTAAGGAATTCTCAGGATCGATATCCGGCAAAAACATATTGACTACAAGTTGAAAAGAATCCATGTTGAGTTCATGACATCCATCGCGATATCTGATGGCGAAATGAGCGGAACGAGTACGCCGAGACTGTAAATTTTTCTGTGTAAATAAAGTTGTTCATATTTCAAGTGTCAATCTTTCTTTAAACATAATCGAAAGCTGAGAAATGATAAAGGACCAATTGGGAAGAGGCATAGTCCATTTTTTCTGTATATCCATATAAGCAAGAAAGAGCATTTTCTTTAAAGAATCGTCGTGAGGAAAAATCGATTTGGTTTTTGTGACTTTGCGCAGTTGTCGATGCAGCCCTTCGACGATATTGGTGGTATAAATAAGCCTGCGGATTTCTTCCGGATATTTGAAGCAGATCGAGAGGTTTTCCCAGTTGTTTTTCCATGAATTCAGCACCACCGGATACTTTTTACCCCATTTTTCATCCAGGCGTTCAAGTTCGAGTTCGGCATTTTCCCTGGTGGGGCTCT
>RPQV01000103.1 GCA_003818595.1 Calditrichota bacterium | reverse complement strand
GCCAAATCACAAGGTGCAGAAGTCGTCTCCCATCCTTTTAACCTGGGTGTCTGTTTTGCCCTGCACACGGGATTCCTCTTCGCGCTGCAGAACAACAGCGATTTTTTAATCACTGTGGACGCTGATGGCCAACATAATCCGGAAGACATCATCGCCCTGGTACAGGCTTTTTCGCAACGGGACGCCGATGTTCTCATCGGTTCACGATTTTTGCAGGAGACGGGTTACAAGAAAGACGCTTTTCGTTTTGTCGGCATCCAACTCTTCTCTCTCGTGGTATACCTGCTCACCAAACGACGGCTTTATGACGTCACCTCGGGCTTTCGTGTGTTTGGTCGGTCGGCGATTCAGTTCCTGGCCAAGAACTTTCCGCAGGAATATCCGGATGCTGAAATACTCATCCTGCTGAGCAAATCAGGATATAAAGTTGAAGAATTCGCGCTGAGCATGAATCAGCGGATATCCGGAACCTCGCAGCATAATTTCATGACCTCTGTGGTTTATCCCTTTAAAAATTTGATTGCGATCATTGTCGTCTTATTACGGACAATCCGCCACAAGGCAAAGGTGAAGGCATGACAACCTATTTGGAAGTTACTTTACGAACCAAACTTTTGGTAGGCTTTTTCGGTCTGTTTTTCATCAGCTACATCATCTATCTTCTCTACAAGAAAAGGCTGACTGAGAGCTTTGCGCTCGGATGGATTTTCATCACCATCGCCGCCGTGTCCAGCGTCATCTTCCATTCCCTGTTGAGATATATCGCCCTTTTCAGCGGCGTCAGACAGGGCGCCCTGGCGATTTTGCTCTACGGTTTTATCTTTATCTTTGCGATGCTCATCATTTTTTCGATCAGAATTTCTGCGCTGACGCTGCAGAACAAAAAAATGGCGCAAATCATCGGCTTTCTCGAGATGAAAATCAATCGTCTGGAATCGGCGCCGCCGGATAAATAGTTCTTGATCTCGCCGAGTTCCCCGACTGTATGAATAAGTGATTGACAGAGTACCTTGTTATGAAAAATAGTCGCAACTTGATCTGGATTCTGCTCCTCGCAGGCCTCATTCGCCTGCTGTATGTCTTTACCCTGCAGGAGAAATATACTTTTTCTGATACGCTACACTACGACTCTGCGGCCAAGTCAATCCTTGCCGGCGATGGATTCGGTCCCAGCCTGCACTATTATGACCGTTATGACCGGTACTGCCTGGAACCTATGTATCCGCTTTTCCTCGCCGGAATATACACTGTTTTTGGAGAAAGCTTTCTTGCTGTTCGGATCGTTCAGTCGTTGTTGTCTCTCCTGCAAATAGTTGTCATTTATCGACTGACCCTGCTGCTGTATCCTCCAGCCGCAATTGTCGCCTTGCTTTTCTCGGTGATTTATCCATTGTTCATCTATATTTCCGGACTGTTATACAGTACGCAGCTCTTTTCATTGCTGCTCACTCTGATCGTTTATTTTTTTGTGCGCTACACTGCCGGACAACAGCTTAAATGGCTGATATTCGGCGGGCTCGCCTTTGGCTTGTCGATTGCCACCATTCCTGTCATCGCCCCCGCCGGATTGCTGTTTGTCCTTTGGATTGGCTTGATTACCACCGGAAATCTGTTCAAACGCCTGCTGCCGATCGCCTGCTTCGGTCTGGTGACGGCGCTGGTTCTCGCCCCCTGGAGCATTCGCAACTATATGGTTTTTGGCGTCGCATCCCCCGGCCGAGCCTGTATGGCGGAAGCGCGCGCGTTCGAACAAATCAATTTACAGTTCAAATATGAAGATAGTTTCAAACAGCCTGTATTTGAGGGAAAACAATTTCGCGTAGAGATCGAGGATATCGCCGGTGATCGACCCCAGTTCAAATACTTTCTCGATGATGAGTATCTCGGCACACTAAAGATTGTCGATCAGGAATGGCGGTGGCCGGCGAGCCGTTATTACGGTCTCATGGCTTACGGCGGCACAGCGCTTCATTTTCCTCTTCCTGAATTTCGCTATTATGAACAAAACAAAGCATTATCCTCCGCGAACTTTATTCAGAAACCTGAATTGATCGTCTCTCGCGAGAGCCTCTCCCTGGACACAACCCCGGAGAAATGGGACTATAATCTGGTATTTACGCAGCCTGACTCCTTCACTCATCTGACCTTGACATTTCCCGAAGCTGCCAGGCCTGCTGATATTCAACGAGTTGCCTTTCTCATTGGATTGGACGAACCTTCTTTGACCGCTGACGGCTATATGATTTGGTTTCATCCCTGGAAAGCAGCCGATTTGTGGCAGATCAGGGATGGAAAGCCGTTTCGTTCAGTGGAGGTCGTCGATTTAGAACGCAAAAAAAATCCGATGACGCTGAAGCGCCTGATCGCGGCTGAGCCAATACGATATCTATTCAGACATTTTATTCCCGAATGGATACGGTATTGGTCCCCGGTACTCAACCGGATTACATCTCCTGATTATCAGCCCGGAAAGATGCAAAAGGCGGCGAGTCTGATTTTCACCACGCCCTTATTACTCTTTTCGGTGATTGGAGTGGTTGCTTTTCTCAAACGCAACGCAAAACATACGATTCTTCTGCTGATTCCCATGGTTGTCCTGTCGTGCGGGTACGCTTTGTTTTTTGCTGAAGTCAGGTATCGAATTCCAGTCGACGCATTTTTGATCGTTTTCGCATCCATTGGGTTATTTCATTTGAAAAAGAAAAATAGTTGACGACAGGCAACCGCCAATACATGCATTCAGAAACCTATGCACAAATAAACCGGGGCGGGACAGTAATTTGTATTAACTGCCGCCGCTCTATCGTAAATTAATGCTCGATTTTAGACAATGAAAATGGTTGTCCGGTATTGAAAACACTTGCCCAAAAACTTTTTTTTATCCTCGGCATGCTCACTTCGGTTAATCAGGGAGTAACGCTGGTCTTGGGTCAGTTAACTGACGGCACCGCGAGAGGTGCGGATGTATTCATGCCCCTGGATATCCCTCTTTATCTGCTTTTAATGACCAAAAAAAAAGCATCCGTCAACACCCGGTATGCCATTTTTGTGAACGTGATCACGGCTTTTGTATTTTTATTCTATCTGTTCAGCTTCAGCAGCGAGTTCATTGCTGTCGAAAAGGCTGAAGGTCGGTTTATGATCGTTCATCTGACCCGAGCATTGTTGCTGTTTCATCTGATGGCGACACGACTGAGCGATCAGGCAGAGATACTCGCTCTGGTCAAAGGGCTGCTTTTGGGATTGCTTTTTCAGAGCGCTATCGGCTTTTATCAATGGCAAATTGGTCCGGTTGTTCTTCCGTTTTTCGATATCGTGAATACCTGGAGATCGAGCGGCACGCTCGGACCTCCGAATGCGTTTGGCGCCTATCTGCTCACCCTGGTTCCTTTTGCGGTGCGCGGCGTCTTTTACCTGCCCATGAGGCCCAAATGGTTGTGGGGGACCGTCCTGCTCCTTTCCACGGCTTCGTTGTTTTCCTCATATGTTCGCGGCGCTTGGTTGGCGTTTATGATTTCCATGCTGATATTTTTCCTCGTCGATATGAGCAAAAGCAAATTGACCACTAGGAAAAAAATCACCTTTATTGTGATCGTCATTATTTTTGGAATCGGCATGTCGATAAAATATGGGGACGAAATCGTCAACCGCATGGCCGACTCTGAAGAATCGATGATGGGCGATGCTAAACACAGCCGTAAAAGCCTGGCATTGGATGCATTGCGGATCATTGACGAGCATCCGATTCTGGGTGTCGGCATCAACAATTATCGCTATTACGCCGACAAACAAATTGGGGGAACACGAATTGTGCATAATGCCTACCTGCTCATCACCGCTGAACAGGGAGTGGTCGGCGGTATTCTGTTTGTGGTGGTGCATTTGTCAATCCTCATCGTCGGCATGCGTTTGTTGCGCTCACCCAGTACATTTTATTATCAAATGGGGGCAGCGGCTTTGACCAGCATGCTGGGCATCTGCATTTATCACTTGGTGGCGCCTGACTACCGGCTGACTGGGGTCATCATTCAACATTGGCGCAGCGTCGGCATGGTGCTCGGACTTGTCGTCGCCGATGAACTCTATCGCCGACGTCTTCACCCTGCAAGACCCAAATGGACTGCGCCTGGGTTAGGACGATTTCCCAAACAAAATCCGGCTGTCATGACGCGCACAAAGGCTTTTTAGTCCCATGACCCAGCTTCGGAAAAATATCGGTTACAGCGGCATCAGTCAATTTCTGTACACAGTTTTGGCTTTTATTCTGGTGCCGTTTGCCGCCCGCTACCTTGATAAACAGGAATATGGAATCTACTCGCTCGCTGCCGCAATCGGCTTTTTCATTTCCCTGCTGAGCGATTTTGGTTTGACCACCTTGATGACTCGTCAAGTGTCGCGGAATAAAATGATCGCTCCGGCCTTTTTTGCCGAGACAATCGGACTGCGATTCTACCTCATCATTTTTTCTCTGCTCGTCTTTGTCCCCTATCTGCTGTTGTCGCATCTGAACGCCGTGAGTCTCCAGGCTGTCATCATTTTTGTCATGGCTTCGCTCCTGGGATCTTTTTCCCAATCCACTTTCGGCATCTTTCGCGGATTTGAAAAGATGCAGTTCGAGTCCGTCTCTGTTTTTATCGAAAAGGCTCTCTCGGTCGCTCTGGGCATTATAATATTGCTGATCGGAGGAGATGTCCGCGCTTTTCTAATTTCTTTTTTAATCGCAGGATTACTACGGCTTTTTTATTCTCTTTGGGTGGTGCACAAGAGATTTTTCCCCATCAAGGTCTCCTTTCATTTCAAGAGATCGCGGGTTTTATGGTTAAACGCGACCCCGTTCGGCATCTCGGTTTTTCTGGCCGTCTGCTATAACTATGTTGATATTCTGATGCTCTCCGCGATGAAGTCGTTCGAGGATGTGGCGATATATTCCGCCGGACACCGCCTGCTGACGTTGACCAGTGTGGTGCCTGCGCTGCTGGTGAACGCCTTTTTCCCTAAACTGGCGGTCTATCATCAGGACCCGCCCAAATTATCGCATTACTTTTTCAAAGGCTGCAAGTTGCTGTTTCTTTTCTCCCTGCCGATGATCCCGTTTATTCTGCTGTTTGCAGATCCCATTGTGGCAATCGTTTTTGGCAGTACATTCTCCGGATCCGTGTGGGTCGTTCAGGTTCTCGCCTTCGCCGCCTTTGCTCAAATGCTCAACACCTTTTTTGTGCCCCTTTTTGTCTCTGTCAATCGACAGAAAAAAATTGTATTCTTTCAATTGGGCGGCTTGTTGATGAATATTGTGCTCAACGCCGCATTGATTCCCCATTACACCTACAAGGGTGCAACCATCGCCACCGTAGCCACTGAAGCCACAATCCTGCTGCTGATTCTCCATCACGTTCACGCACATATCTTCAGCCTGGATCAAATACTCGGGCGGGCGGCACGTTCTCTGGGTAAAATCTGCGCTGCCGTATTGGCGATGCTTATGGTCGCCCTGGCCTTCAAGCAGGTCGTTGACTCTTTCTGGTTGAATGCCTTGGTGAGCGTCATCGCCTATGGCCTTGCTCTGCAGATCAGCGGGAGTCTGGATTTCATCCGACTGTTCAAATGGATGCTCAAATGGGATTAAACTGTCATGGAGAATAAAATATCGCGACTTCAGGCTTTTTATCAAAAGGAAAAAGCCCTCGTCACTTCGCCATTCATCACTCAGGACGGACATGTCAATGTCACGTTGCTGACCCGCGTCTTCGAGCGTCTTGGTTTTGAAGCAGCGGATAAAATTTTGATCGATGTCGGTTGCGGCAGTGGTCTTTTAACTTTTTACTTCACTGATGTCGCCCGCTATGTCGGCCTGGATATCGTTCGCCATCCTCAACATGCGGGATTAAAAGGCGCAAAAAAACTATTTCTGCAGTCCGATGCTCAGCATATCCCGATCATGAAGGGCGCCGCGGACAGAATTGTCTGTCTTGATAGTTTTGAACATTATCCGGATCAAAACCTGGCGGCCCGGGAATTCTATCGTATTCTCAAACCGGGTGGTGCACTTTTTTTGTCGGTGCCGACGTATGCCAATGTCGCCGGTTTGGTCAAAAAAGTTTTGGAAAAAAATGGACACTATGCACCGAATACATGGGCGCCTTTTGATTATTGGAAGCCTGAGGAATTGGAACATTTTGTCACCCCGAGCAGAATTAAAAACATCTTCAGCGATGCCGGATTCTCTGCCTTTCAAAAAATCGGCTATGATCAGGAGGTGGCGATTGGTTTGTGCCCCTGGATTTGGCATCCGCGCATGCCTCGTCGGCTGGGCAATCTCATCGCCCGCTGTTTTGCACCCGTCAAACGTCCCATTGTCGCGATATGGCCGGCCGCCAGCCTCCATACCTTTTGGAAGATGAGCAAATCTTGAAAAAAGAAGCAGCGCGAATAAGATGAGACGAATTGTCTATTTCAATTACATGAATGACCTCTATGGCAGTTCCCTGGGTTCGACTGTCAAAGCCATTAAACTGATCGGCGGCCTGAAATCGGTCAACTGGACGGTGTACATGGAATGGCGACGGCAGGGTGTCAAAGAACCAGGCGCCGCGCCCAGGTCTAAAAGCCGTCTGAAATCCTGGCTCCGCATATTATTGTTTACCCCCAAAGAGCTTGTTCAAAATGTCGTCGATTTCTATCGTGAGTTAAAGATTGTCGATCAGCACAAACCTGATCTGGTGATCGCTCGCCTGGATGCTTTCCGTATATCTGCACTCTGGGTTGCCGCGTACCGCAAAATTCCGCTCATTGTGGAGGCGGATGGCGCGAATTCTTTTGAATGGATTCATTATCACGGAGGCGCGCATCTGTGGAAATGCGTGCTTTTGGCTTGTGAAAAACTGATGCTCAGGCGCGCTGACGGCGCGTTTACCCAGTCCGCGATTGCCCGCGATTACCTCCACCAAACTCATCGTTTGCAGAAAAAGTGCCGCGTGATTACCAACGGCGCCGACCTTCCTAATCCCAATGCCGATAAAAGCGCCGAGCTGCGGCGTAAACTGGGCATTCATCATGAAGACGTGGTGATCGGTTTCCTCGGCACCATGCATCATTGGCACGGCCTGCAGGCTATCGGCACATTATTCACCGAGCTGCTGCGGCAAAATCATCGCCTCAAACTCATGTTTGTCGGCGCTGGCGGTGCTCAGGAACAGTCGCTGATCAACACTTTTGAAGAGTCGTATCGTCAGCGCGTGGTCTTTACCGGCTTTATTCCACTCGAGCAGGTCGGCGATTATATCTCGCTCTTCACCATCGCTATCGCCCCCTATCCGAATATGCCGCTCTTTTATTTTTCGCCGGTGAAAGTGTTCGATTATATGGCGGCCGGTAAGGCGATCGTCGCTGCCGATATCGGCCAAATCGCCCAAATTTTGCACCATGGCGTGAGTGCCTTGCTTTATCAACCGGATGATCTGGTCGACTTGGCTGATTGTATCAAACGTCTGGCTGATGATGTCGACTTGCGCAACAAGCTGGGAAAAAACGCTTTGGCTGATTTCAAGAAACAGCACACCTGGCGACACAAAGTGCTGGAACTCGATCGCTTTCTGCATGATTTTATTTGAGAGCACAATGAACGTAATAAAACTGTGGAAACATTTATAAATGACGGAAAAAAACATAAACGCAGTTCATCTGCTGATCATGGGATTTACACTGACCGTGGCCGCGGTCTTGCGTCTGGTCGGCATTCACTTTGGATTGCCGCAGGCTTTTCACACCGATGAGACGATTCTGGTCTATGCGACGCGGCAATTTTTCCAGGGTGATTTCAATCCCCATAATTTTTATTACCCCTCGCTGATCATGTATGTCATGCATCTGGTGCAGCGCATTGTTTTGATTTTCAGCAACGGCGAATTCTCTACCAACACCCTTTTTCTGATTTGCCGAATAACCGTCGCGGCCTTTGGCGTCGCGACCATCATCGTCACCTATCGGATGGGTCTGAAGCTCTTTAATCGCACGATTGCACTTTTATCCGCGTTCGTGATGACCCTGCTGCCCCTGCACGTGATCAACAGCCACCTGGCGACAACCGATGTGCCGCTCACCTTTTTTATTTTGTTGACATTATCGTCAATGTTCATCCTGGTCGAGAGGGGTGCATGGAAAAGCTATCTCCTGTGCGGTGTATTATTCGGTCTGACGGTTTCGACCAAAATTCCAGGCGCCGTGATTTTCCTGCCGATTCTCATCGCTCATTTTTATCGAGTGCAACTGGAGACGGGCTTGAAATATGGCGCTTTATTGCGCCGCCTGTCCTGGTTTCACTGGATCGTCTCCGGCGCCATGGGAATTCTGGGAGGTTTGGTCGTATTCGTCGTGCTTTCTAATTTTCAATCAATCGTGCAATGGATCAACTCTACCTTTGCGGTTGATGTGTGGCTGGATCATCCACAACGAATTGTCGCCGCAGTCACGCCTCAGCGACTGAAATTTGCCGTCATCGCTTTTTTTGCTCTATTTCTGTTTCTTATCACGTCACCCATATGGCGACTCCATCTGCATAAACTGCTGCTGCTGATCGGCGCTTCTCTGGCCGCATTTTTTATGACCACGCCTTTTGCTTTGCTGGATTATAAAACATTCATTAAAGATTTTCTTCATCAAATGGTGGTTTCTCAAACAACCTGGGGCGGCATGTTCTATCAGGCGCCTCCGGGTTTAATCACCAATTTTAGATATCTTTATCAGGAGTTTGGTTGGATTTTATTCACTTTTTTCCTGGCCGGAACGGTTCTGCTCCTGCGGAAGGCCTCTATCCACAGAATCTTATTGCTGTCAGTGTTATGGGTATATTTTCTCTATATCAGCAGTTGGAAAATCCTTTTTGATCGCTATATGACGCCGGTTCTGCCGCTGATGAGCCTGATCACTCTCTACGGCCTGGATACGCTTATGGGCGGTTTGCTCAAGAACCTCAGACTCAAGTCCATATTGAAACGATCACTGCACATCGTTCTTTATGCTCTGGTGCTGGTTCTGCCCCTGGGAAATATGCTCTATAAGAGCATCGACTATGACCGCTATCTATTGAAAAAAAGCACGCGCACCCTCGCCTATGAATGGGGAGT
>RPQV01000102.1 GCA_003818595.1 Calditrichota bacterium | reverse complement strand
CATTCCCAGTCCAAGAGCGGATTCGAGGGGCAGCCACCGATCAAAATTCCGCTCCCCGAGCGCAGTCGAAGGGCAGCCACCGACCAAATTCCGGTCCCCGAGCGGAGTCGAGGGGCAGCCACCGACCAAATTCCGCTCCCCGAGCGCAGTCGAAGGGCAGCCACCGACCAAATTCCGGTCCCCGAGCGGAGTCGAGGGGCAGCCACCGACCAAATTCCGGTCCCCGAGCGGAGTCGAGGGGCAGCCACCGATATCATTCCCATCCCCCGAA
The DNA here is from genome assembly GCA_003818595.1 of Calditrichota bacterium. Taxonomy (GTDB): domain Bacteria; phylum Zhuqueibacterota; class Zhuqueibacteria; order Residuimicrobiales; family Krinioviventaceae; genus Fontimicrobium. The sequence continues at coordinate 8,854 of RPQV01000102.1, read as the reverse complement.
ATGTTCCCGCATCCTGAGCAAAATCGATGCGGACTTTTAAAAAGAAGTATAAATTGCTAAAAAGAAATGCGCTCTCGCGACTGTTACAGCAATTATTAGGGCATTTTTATGCAGACGCAACAATATCTTGACTGTCTTTCCATTTGGATCAAACGATATTAATAAATTATCGCAACGTGTTGTTTATCGCAGGAGCATGCATTTTTAATCAATAGAAATTGATCAGTCTCCATGTTATAGTAAAAAATGCCGAAACTATATGTTGAAGCATCCCATATGATCGAATGAATTCCTTGCGCATAATAATCGCTGACAAGCACATCGACCAATTGACTCCTGTTGTTAAAAATAAAGATGGTCACAAATGTGTCTTATAACTTCCGCTTCAAACTCTTCTTCAAATTTAAATTGGTACTCTTGATACTTTCTATCTTCATAAAAAATCACCATTTATTAACCTCTATTCTACTATATAACACCAAAATCACATAAGTTTCTTTTATCTTATACATTTGGGGATATTTATTGATCATTTCTTTTGGAGGTATGGGTTTATCCTGGCAGCTCGCATCACGCCCCCAAAATTCGACACCCAAAATATCTGGTGAAGCATTCTGAAATTGAATTTCTGGATATAATCGTCATTCCCTGCAGATAAAATGTTAGTACAAACCATCAATACTAAACCAAGAGCTATAAATTGACTTTTTTTCATTTAATTATGATATTCGCGCAGTGCAGAAACTCCTGGAGCATAAAAAAGTTCTGAGAACCTTGATTTATACTCACGTCATGAATCGGGGCGGATTGGGGGTCAAGGGCCCGCTCGATCATTGATGACCAAAAATAAATAAAGCGATAAAATAATTTGTTCAAAGTATTATGACTATTCCCCTCATCGATGTTACTGCAATTAAGCCCTCAAAGTAATAAATACATATATCCTTTTATACCCCCCTGGTTCTTTCAGCTATGCCATCAGTTTTTTTTAGTCCTGCATCATGATCTTACAATTGTTCAGCCGTCTATTGCAATAACGTCACTTTTTTCGACTCGCGCATAACACCGGATTCGGTATCCACCCGCAACTGCACGATATAGACGCCGCTCGACAATGGACGCTCATTGACGTCTCTCCCATTCCATTTGACGAGGTGATTGCCTTCAGATTGCCATTCGTTCACCAACGTGCGCACATAATGACCTGAAATATCGAACAGTTCGATCTTCACCGCGGCTCCTTGACTGAGATCATAGTCAATGGTCGTCTCCGAGTTGAATGGATTGGGATAGTTTTGATAAAGCGTGGGCCTGTCAGGAACATTGTGCTCGATATGCCGATTCACCGCAGTGCCGCCAGGTGCATCAATCATTTTGCAGACCAATAAATCGTCGCAATATGCAGGCCCGCCTGAAGCCTTCCAGAAAAACACTTCAGCGGTTGTGTTTTCAGCACCCATGGTAAAAGCGATATTGCCTTCCGTAAAAGCGGTTTGAGTTACTTCTGCGGCAACCTGATCGCTGCCATAATTCTTCACGCCCCACCAGACCATATCACCTTCGTTGGTGACCTTGGCGAATCCTTTCATCCCATAAGTGACGCCCGGAATGAGATTGGGAATGAGCTGAGCAAATCCACCCTCGCCATCGAGGATGGCTGCGGCACAGACGTCTCCATGCGGATTCTGGGTGTCAATGGCAGTGTTATAATTCCAGAGATCCCAGCTGGACAAGTCATTGCTTTCAAAATCGGGATTGATGAGATAATTGTGATAATCCCAGACGCCATAATCATCGGCTCTCGCTTCACCGCCGGGTCCGCGCCAGGCGAAGATGTCCGCACCCGTCACATCCGAACCCATGGTGAAAACCAGGATGACAGGCGTGTATTCGAGATCATAAATCGTCGTCTGCACTTTGTCACCACCAAAGTTCTGAACGCCGATATATAATCCCCACTGCATGGGATCAGTCGGTTCATAATAATCAATACTGCCGAAAGCAGTCATGATGTATGTTGCGTCTGGAGTGAGTCCCTCCACCCATTGTCCGTATCCGACTTCCTGATACGGATTGGAAAGCGTCAGACCCAGGGCGCCGCAAAAGTTTCCCGTATGCGGTTGGAGTTCATCCAGAAAGACATCATTGGTGGTCCAAAAATTCCAACCCGGAGCTCCGACGCCGACCTCGGTGAATGCGGTGCCCTCTTCAAATCCCGGATCGACCGCATAATTGATCGGCTCATCCACTACTTGACCGATGAGTGTGATGGGACCCAGCAGGCACCCCAACAGCAACAAACAGCCGCCTTTTGCAGAGCGTATCGCACGTAACATACAAACCTCCTTTGGTTTGGCCACAGCTTTACTATCCAATAACCATTTATTCAAAATATATAACTCTTTTCAAATTATTACATTCCAAAAATGTGATTAAAACTTGTTCTTGACTTGAAAAGAATAAATTTGTACCTATTAATAGGATCATTTAACCACACTCGGAGATTGCGGCATGTAGACATTCATTAAATCGGGAGAGAATTATGTTGACCCCGTCACAAAGAACTCATCTTTTTTCAGCCAATCCCGTTATCACCTCAATACTCAGAGAATCAAATTCAGTAACCATGGCCCGAAGCTTTTTAATGGCCTATGTTGAAGAGCTTTCGCGCTATTTACACCGTTCTAATGAGATGCGGCAGGGGTTGGAGTATGATCTACAACTCACCTGTCTGGATGTATTTCGGGAAATTATTTCCATCCGCAGTGAAAAACTGACCAATTATAGTCTCCTGAAGCTACTCTGGCTTTTGGCGCAGGAACGTTTCGATGAAATTTCTTCTGAACTGAGTCAGGGTTTTATCGAGGATCTCTATCATTTAATGCTCGGCATGCGAGGCAAAAGCGGCATTTACGATCATACTCAAGTTCCTCTCTTCCCACAGCTGCAAAAACGGGAAGCAGCACTTGCTCGGTCGGAGGATTTGGACGCAATGGCCGTAGCTGTGCAGTTGCATCTGGACAAATACCCTGCCGGTTTGGAGCAGGATGTCATAGAGCGAAGAATTGAAAATAAAAATCGAATTTTGAGACAACTGAAAAGTGATGAATCTGATTGGGATAACTATCTTTGGCAGTTACAGCATGTGATCCGCACCAGCGATCAGCTGGGAGCTTTGATCGAATTGACTGATGAAGAACGCGAGTCGATCAATCTGGCTCATGAAAATCATATACCTTTCGGTATCACCCCCTATTATGTCTCTCTGATGGATAATGAATCTCACCGCCGGCTGGATCATGCCGTGCGCGCTCAGGTGATTCCACCGCTTTTTTACGTTAAAGCCATGATAAAGCATCGAGCAGCAAAAGATTCGGATTTGGATTTCATGCGCGAACAGGATACATCTCCTATTGATCTGGTGACGCGGCGTTATCCGCATATTGCTATTTTAAAACCATTCAACACCTGCAGTCAGATTTGCGTCTACTGCCAGCGCAATTGGGAGATCGATGATGTCCTGATGCCGAAAGCGCAGGCATCCAAATCGAACATCAAACAGGCCGTGGATTGGCTGCGGCAGCATCCGGCGATTAACGAAATCCTGATTACCGGAGGTGATCCGTTGGTGATGAATGATGACCGCCTTGACTTTGTTCTGCAGGCAGTAGCCGCGATCAGCCATGTCGAGCGAATTCGCATCGGCAGCCGCACTCCCGTCGTACTGCCGCAACGAATGACCGACGATCTGCTCAGGATTATCACCCACTATCACGTCCCCGGCAGGCGTGAAGTCGCTCTGGTCACTCATTTCGAGCATGTTTATGAAATCACTCCGGAGGCGATGGCGGCGGTGCAGAAATTCCGTCGCCATGGCATCTCAGTTTACAATCAGGCAGTCTTTACCATGGAGAATAGCCGCAGATTCGAACTGGCGGCATTGCGCCGTTGTTTACGTCTCATCGGAGTGGACAGCTATTATACGTTCAACACCAAAGGTAAAGAGGAAACCAGGAATTATCGTGTGCCCATGGCTCGTCTGCAGCAGGAGGTCAAAGAAGAAGCTCGTCTGATGACCGGATTGGTGAGGACTGATGAACCGGTTTATAATGTGCCGAGATTGGGTAAGAACTATCTGCGCGCCGGTCAGCACCACAGTTTGCTCACCATCATGCCGAACGGCGCCCGCGTTTATGAATTTCACCCGTGGGAAAAAAACCTGACTCTGGTGGATACCTACATCGATCACGATGTCTCAATTTACGATTATTTAATGGAACTGGAGCGACGAGGAGAGAATCCGGACGATTATAATACAATCTGGTATTATTACTGAGGAAATCACTCTAGAGTTGGATTAAGCAAGCATCATGGATCGTCTATATTGAACCGGCTGGATGTTAAGGCTGTGTCGGGACTTCGTTTCGATTAACATTTCGCTCCTACGGAGCGAAGAAGCATATCGAATGAAGTTATTAAAAGATGACAAAGCACCGTAGGCGCGCGATGTTTATAACATCACTGCTCCACTGATCGGAGCGCCGTAGGTTCGGTAGGTTTTGAGATCAGATGATCTGGAACAATGATTCATATTCAAAAAAAGCAATGATACCAGACTCACGCCGCCAAGACCACAAAGTGTTGTCATGAGTCTCATTTTTCAAAACCGGCTTTATCCAGAGCGAAAAAAAGGACAGTTCTGCACAAGGAAATGGAAAAACAAAGGAAATATTCAAAAATATGTCTTTGCGGCTTTGCGGCTTTGCGCCTTTGCGTGAACCGCCAAATTATTCTGTATAAGAGCCTGATCAAATAGTTAATCCCTTTGCCTGGAGATGATTACACTCATTTGACCACGGTCATTTTGCGAACATCCACAAACTCCTCGGCTTGGAGCCTATAATAATAGACGCCCGCACTGAAAGGAGACGCGTCAAATAGAACCTGATAATAGCCGGGTGTTTGTTTGGCGTCGACAAGCACTTGAACTTCTTGTCCAAAGACATTGACAACCCTCAATGACACATGGCAGGGTTTGGGAATTTGATAATTGATCATTGTTGTCGGATTAAAGGGATTTGGATAATTTTGTCCTAAATAAAATTCAAGGGGGATTGCCGGGATATCCTCGATTCCTGTTTTCGCATAAAACTCGACCGCGTTTGACCACTCGCTCCATCGTAGATTATGATCCCGATACTTGACCCGATAATAATATATTTGATTTATGTTAAAGCGGGATGATGCAAGTCTCAATGCAGTCAAATCGATACCGGCATTCTGATCGATGGGATTGAATTCAGCATCAACATGATAGACATTCTTCCAATGCACCAATGTATCCAGACTTGTCTGGGCAAAAAGGGAATCCATGCTCGCCTGTACGCGTATGGTCATCAGGGAATCGGCGCCGTTCAGCGAGGAGGTGTTGAGGATCACCTTATTCTCGGCAAACGACGGCGGTGCGGCCGATGGCTTTGCCGGCGGCGCCTGATTCAGCTTTCGATGCCATTGATCTAAAAGCTTTACGTTGTAAGGCTTGTCCGAATTGCCCAGGCTGTACATGGATGTCTGGACTGATTTGGCGGCAACATCAATCTCGGCAAGCAGGAAAAAGTAATGATCCAATGATACATGTATTTGCGGATAATCGCGATTGATATAAACGCCCCAGCGATCAGTGAGTCCTCCTCCCCCTCCGGCGCATACGATACGAAAATCGCCCCGTTCATCATTCGATTCAATCGTGCCTCGTTCAAATGCATGCGTATGGCCATAGGTCGCTTGAACGACTTTGGAGTACTTTTTGATCACCGGAAACAGCTGATTGGTGATATAACTCGGACCGCCGTCCAGCGTCAACGCTTCACCCCATACTTCCGTAAAAGGGGTATGGTGAAACATGAGGAAAACAAAATCGATCTTGGCGTCATTTTCCGCCTCCAGCAGCTTGGCATCCAGCAGGTTCTTTTGTTTGGTTGCCTGTTGGGAGACGAGATTGGTATTCAGCCCGATAACCATCGTATTCGCAACTGTAAACGACCACATTTTTTCATTCAGATCGCCCATGGGGGACTGCACGGGAAAATCATCATACTTGACGTACTGGTAATAAAATGGACTTTCGCCTTCGTGATTGCCAATGGTGATCATCGTGGGAATATAAGGAGAGAGCAGCGCCATGGGAGCAAAAAATTCATCGGTGTATTGGGTGATGGAATTTCCACTCAAAACAATGTCGCCTGAATGGAGTACCGCCTGTATTTGGTTGTGAATGTCATTGCCGTAAAGTTCCTTCATCTTTTCTTTTGCCGCCTTGATCACCTGCACCGTCATGGTGGTGTCGCCGGAATGGGTGTCACTGAGCATCAAAAAGCGAAGCTTTCCGTTGTAACCCGGTTGCGGGAATGTGCGAAAAGAATACATGTCTGAGGAACCGCTGCCGCTCACGACCTTGTAGTAATACTCGGTGTCGGCCTGCAGACCGATCAACTGAACTGTATGCCAGCGATAGGGTTCACTGATCATCTCGCTGCTTCCCAAGGCGTTCTGACCGAGGGTCGGAGTCAAACCATATTCAACTCGCGTCAATGCTGTTGAGGTATCATGCCAGCTGATACAGATCGAATGGGGAGTCGGCGTCTGTAAATAAGGAACGAGCAATAATTGCGTGGAGGCGACATTATGTCCAAATCCGCCCAATGAGGCTACTTCATCGGCGGTCAACGCATAATCCCACACAGCCAATTCGGCGCAGTCAATTTCTCCGTCTTCACGATCATTGTCGGCAAAAATCAGCAGCAATTTTGCCAATCCAAACCGGCCGTCAACCGACTGTACATTTCCATTATGCAATAATTGGCCATCGAGATAATAGCGGTAAAAACTGCCGTTTTTCACCGAAATGACCAGCCGATACCATTCATTGGTTTTAACCGCATAGCCGGAATAGCCGGTGTCGCCAACGCCAATATTGCCTTGAGGATTAATAAAACTGTCACCGTCATTTCCATTGTTGGCACTGATTTGAAAAAAGGTATGCCAAATACCGAGTTCTCGAATTTTAAAGTCGATATGAAAAGTAAATTCATTCACAAGCGAACCTCCGCCGTTGGCGGCCATCCCATGCTGCATCTTGTAATAGCTGCCGATGCCGATTCGGACGGCGCCGTTTTCGGCCACGGGTCCTTCGGTCGCCTGATGCTTACCGACCAGTTCCAGGGGAGAACCATAGCCCGCTTCAGCACCAAGCAAATCAGCCGGATTATCGAATTTCCACCACCCTGTGCGCGCACTCTCCTGCGCCGTCGTCGTCGTCAAAAAGGCCGATAAGAGCAAAATGATGAAATGACAGCTGATCCTCATGGGTCTCTCCTGGATAGGTTAATGGCGGCACATAGATCATCAATGATTCCGGTAAACTGGAACAATGACCCTGATCTGAATAATCTCTGCTTGAAAATTAAAATATTAATCACCATTAGCAATGTTTTTATTGAGGATCGAGTGCGAAACGAAAGGCAACATCATGAAAAGACTGCCTTGTGAAGGAACAGTTGTGAACTGAACGCATACTATCCGAGCGCCCTTGGCAGAAATTTCTATTCATCGTTGGCTGTTGATATCAGAGGATTTTAGCTCTTGTGTTTGTTCGAGCGATGTGAGATGGTCCCACTTGGGCGCCTCTCGAATTTGATTTCTATCAGCATCCTCAATAGAAAGGGAAAAAATGATCCTAAAGCAGCGGCTTCAACAGACCTTTTTATTTATCCTCATCATTTTCATTTTTGAGCGCGACGCCCTCTTTGCTCAATGGCGCAAAATAACCAATGGATTGCCGGAAGAAATGAGATCCGGATGGGCGATTGATGCCTGCAACTCCACCACCGCGGTTATTTCTATTTCTACAGACAAAAACAAGGTGTTTCGAACAGTCGACAGTGGTGAAAACTGGCATGAGATCTATTATCCCATGGACGGCGACGGAGTAGCGGATATTTCAATGGTTGACCCGACGCACATCTGGATTGGCACCTTTAGGGGGATCATTTACGCCAGCGCTGATGCAGGTATAACCTGGCAGCGACAATTTTACCAACCATCGCTGAACGGCATGATAAATTATATCAGAATGTTTGACATGAACAACGGCATTTCCATGGCTGATTGCGTTGATCCCATTTCCAAACCTGAAGGACCAGCCGTTTTCCTGCGGACAACTGACGGCGGACAACATTGGCAGAGTATGAATACCACCGTATTCGGCGGGACTTCGGGAGATACGTGGAGACGGGTCAGTTTTGTCAATATTCGAGTCGGCTATTTTTTTGAAAGCGGGATGAATCCTCAGAAAATATTCAAAACCGTCGATGGAGGTCAGACTTGGAACGATCTGGTACTCCCGGAATCGTATGTCACTGTCCTCGCCTTTTATGATGATCAACGGGGATTGGCGTTCCCCATGCATTCTACACTCTACCAAACCGTGGACGGCGGCGCGTCGTGGAACGGATTGAGTGTGCCTGCGGATTGCGTCTGGGGACAGGACATTGAATTTGCACCCGATGATCCGGCAGCTGTTTGGCTGGCGGACCATGACAAACTCTATTTCAGCGATGATGCGGGACAAAGCTGGACAGAACAGCTGCTAGCATCCTGTCGCGACCTGGTCATGGTTGACCGTCATCACGGTTTTCTGCTCGCCGACAATGCGGTCTATTATACCTCAAATGGCGGAATGACCCACGTTGCAGAGCAGCCTTCCTTTTCTCCCCATACCGCGATGCTCCAGCAAAACTATCCCAATCCATTCAATTCCGAAACAACCATCCCATACTATTTAGCCCAGGAAGGT
>RPQV01000101.1 GCA_003818595.1 Calditrichota bacterium | reverse complement strand
TGGCGCGGGATGGTAAATTGGATCCCATCATTGGTCGCGATGCGGAAATTCAACGCGTAGCGCAAATACTCAGTCGGCGCAAGAAAAACAATCCGGTACTCATCGGCGAGCCGGGCGTCGGCAAGACGGCAATTGCCGAAGGATTGGCATTGCGGATAATCGAGAAAAAGGTTCCACGGCTCTTGTACAACAAGCGCGTGGTGACGCTCGATTTGGGTGCGATCGTTGCCGGCACCAAATACCGCGGTCAGTTCGAGGAGCGCATGAAGGCGATCATCAATGAACTGATGAAACAGCGGGATGTGATTTTGTTCATAGACGAACTGCACACCATCGTCGGTGCGGGCGGTGCTTCCGGGTCTCTCGATGCCTCCAACATGTTCAAGCCGGCGCTCTCTCGCGGCGAACTGCAGTGTATCGGAGCGACGACCCTGGATGAATATCGGCAATATATCGAAAAAGATGGGGCATTGGAACGTCGTTTTCAAAAAGTGATGGTGGATCCTCCGACGCTTGAAGAGAGCTATGAAATTATTAAAGGACTGCAGAGCCGGTATGAATCTCATCATCGTGTTCGTTTCACCGAAGAGGCTATTCGTGAAATTGTCAACCTTTCAGACCGTTACATCAGCGATCGTTTTCAACCCGACAAGTCCATTGATGTGATGGATGAGACCGGAGCTCGGGTTCATTTATCCAATATTGTTGTTCCCAAAGAGATCACCAAAATTGAAGAGGAGATGAAACGAGTTCGCGCCGAAAAGGATGCCGTTGTTCGTTCACAGAATTTTGAAAAAGCGGCAATCCTTCGCGATCGAGAAAAGCAGTTGGCGCAGGAGTTGGAAGAAACCAAGTTCCGCTGGAACGTCGAGCAGGATGAGCGCTGGGCGGAAGTGACTGGTGACGATGTCGCAGAAGTGGTTTCTTTGATGACCAAAATTCCCGTCACCCGTGTCGCTCAATCGGAATCCGACAAACTTTTAAACATGTCGGACGAATTGCAGAAACGGGTTATCGGCCAGGATCCGGTCATTGAAATGTTGAGTCGCGCCATTCGTCGTACGCGCGCCGGTCTCAAAGATCCCAACCGGCCCATCGGTTCTTTTATTTTTCTCGGACCCACCGGCGTCGGCAAAACCTACTTGGCAAAAGAATTGGCCAAATACATGTTCAATGATGAAAATTCATTGATCCGCATCGACATGTCCGAATATATGGAAAAGTTTTCTGTGTCGCGATTGACAGGCGCACCTCCCGGGTATGTCGGTTATGAAGAAGGTGGTCAGCTTACCGAAAAAGTTCGTCGCCATCCCTATGCGGTTGTTCTGTTCGATGAACTCGAAAAAGCGCATCCCGATGTATTCAATATTCTGCTGCAGATTTTAGATGAGGGACATGTGACCGACAGCCTCGGTCGCAAAGTCGATTTCAAGAACACGGTGTTGATCATGACCTCCAATATTGGCGCTCGCGAAGTGACCAAGAGCGGCGGTTTCGGATTCACCAAAAATGATGACGTCAGCAATTATGAAAATATGCGCGACCGCATCATCGAACAGGTCAAGCACACCTTTAATCCCGAGTTTCTGAATCGGGTTGATGAGATTGTGGTGTTTCGGCAGCTTGACCGTCGTGATATGACCAAAATAATTGATATTGTCATTCATGAAATGCTGGAAAAGGTTTCCAACCGCAGCATCAATATTGAACTGACGGAAAAGGCAAAAGAATTTATTGCTGAACACGGTTTTGATCCGGTGTATGGAGCTCGACCACTCAAGCGAACGATTCAGAAATATATCGAAGATCCGATTGCCGAGGAGCTATTAAAGGGAACATTTGCCAATGGATCGCGCATCGTGATTGAGAATGTCAAAGACGCGTTGGTCATGAATCAGGTCGATGGTTCGGCAAACATCGACGATGCGGATACATCAAAATCCCGTTCGGAGCAATTAGAGGCGTAGGGGGCGAATCATTATTCGCTCCAGTTTGCACGGCGGCAAATTAATTTCAATTTAGGCGAATCATTATTCGCCCCTAGCGGGGGAAAACAATATTTTCGCCCTCATCGGGCCAGCGGGAACGGATTTCAATGGTGTCCGGATAGACATAAAAACGTTCCGCCGGAAAGAAGGGGAAAGCCTCTCCCAAGGTATAGGCGCCATTATGATCTTCATCTCGATATAATTCGATGACGTATTTACCAGGAATCATCTGTTTGAACAGATATTTGCCGACTTTTTCCACGGTTTGTTCATAAATGCGCGGATTTTTGGGATCGGCTGATGATGCTTTGAGGAAGAAGGTTCCTTCGGCTGCAGGTGCTTCATCATCCAATTGACCGCTGATAGCGGAGAATGTGTCCACATTGACCGTGGTGAAACGACGCTGAAACAACGTGTCCGCCAGGGGCAGACCGAAAAAGTCAAAAACCGAATCCACACGCAGAGTGACATAATAGAATGTTTTGCTTTTATATGGCGATAGAGGGGTGAAAATAATGTGTGATTGATCGGACCAGGTGAATTGACCTTTTGAGGTGTCTCCCAAGGTATCCGCGACCACCAAATGACGGACGACGGTTTCAGGGTTCATCGCTTTGGAGAAGAAAAATTCGAGTTTTGCGTCCGTCACCACATTAATGGAGCTGTCTTTGGGCGCCATGGTACGATAAACGGGGCGGACCGTATCGGGTATACTGCTGCCGACGAATTCGACGCGGCTTGAATCGGAGATCAGCGAGGAGCCGCTTAAATCCAGCCCATTTTTTACCTGCACGGCATATTGCTTTTCTGCGGTTTGGGCAGAGGTGGTCAAATGCACCAGAGCGGCATTTCGTCGTTCATGGGAAGCATTAACTATTTTCAGGGTATCCTCAGTACTGATGACCGAAAATGTCCGAGGATCACTGAGGAAATCCGTGCGCATGGGCTCGCTGAAACGTAAATCAACATGCCGATTATCGGGAGCTCTCGCGCTTTCAAGGCGCGGCGCCAGCGTGTCGCGCAATGCCAGGCGAAAATTCAGCGGCGCTGCGGAGAGATTGGTCGAATCCAAGGGGATATCTCGATGGGTGATTCCGAGCCAATCAAAATTAGGATCATACAAATTGTTGACATTTTGATCCAGAACGGCGAAGAGCCTATAGGTTCCCAAGGCCATGTTGGTGAGCATATAAATGCCGTCTTTTCCCACCTGGGTCACATAAAGGGGAAATAACTCGGCCGGATTCGGGAACGCGTTTTGGCTCAGGTCGTACGCCCACACCTGCGCTCCTTCCACCTTTTCGCCAAAAATTCTCCCCTCTATTTTACCGCTATCGAGAGTCGGGCCGGTTGAAAAAGCCAGACGAAATGAATTCTTCATCATATTATTGCGCCGATCTTTTGCGCCTGCGCCGATGGTGATGACATAGGTGCGAAGGGCGAGCAGTGAGTCGGCAAAAGAAATGGAGAGCTGCCGATCATGCCGCCATTTGAAGCGCAGATTGTCCCCGCTGAAGGGAGTGATGAAAATGGATTCCTCGGCGGTGCGGGGGATAACCGGTTCACTGAATTCGATGATGACCATTAAATCGCGGGATACATTGGTACTGTCCGGCGGTGGAAAAGTCGACCTCACAAATGGAGGGGACTTGTCTTCCGGCCCGCCCGGGGGGTAACCTTGGTTGGCGCAGGTCATCAGGATAAATGATGTCAGTAAACTGGATATGATAACGGCATGCTTCATGATTTTCCTCATCAATTCGAATCCGAGGGAAAGCAGGGGAGTGATCTCAATCGCTTTCGAAAGTTTTTTTATCACGATTTTTACGAACCCCGGGCAATTTATGCAGCTTGTTGTGAAATGAGATGTATATTCCAGGAGGAACGAGCTTAGCCGCGAATAATGCCTCGATGAAATTTTGCAGAGCGTCGGAATCTTCAAATCCGAATGGCTTCATCGCTCCTGTCATCACCAAGGGAATGGAGATGTTCTGTAGATGCTCATAAAGGTATTGCGCGGTCATTTCCATGGTATCGGTGCCGTGCAGAATAACGACCGGCAATTGATCGGCCAGGAAAGAATCGACGTTTCGACAAATTTTTTCCCGATCATGATCGGTCATTTCCAGTGAATCTTTCCACAATAAATCGATGTGTTGAATGATGGTGTAAGGCAACCGCAATCTTTTGAGCATCTCCTGCAGTTGCGAGCCGCGGTTGGATAACGTACCGTCAACCTCATCATATGTTTTTTCGATGGTGCCGCCGGTGGTGATGACGATGACCTTGCTTTTATGTTTCATTATATTGACTCGTTTGAGTTTTTGAGATAATTGGCTCGCCTGTCTCGTCGAGCTGAGCAATGCTAATTTACAAAATAATCAACTATTAAACATTAAAAAAGCAACAGATGCAGCCTGTTTTCGAAGCTTGCTTTTCAGGCTTGGCTCTTGTATATTTAAAGACTTGTACTAACTGAAAAAGACCAACTTTGGTAACAAAATGAGATTTATAATTCTTGTAATATTAGCCGGTTCCTGGTTGACCATACTTTCAGCGAAAGCGGTGGATGTTTCTGCCATCAATTCAGCAATCGCTTTGCGTCGTGCTCAATGGGCGGCTCAGGAAAACAGCTTAACCATTCTTTCAAAGGATGAACGGGTCAAGCGCCTCGGCTTGAAAAAAGATATGATCCGCCCTGATGGCACCCAGATGCTGTCAATACCGGTGTTTAAATCGTTGCCCGATTCATTGGATTGGCGAAACCTGGACGGTAATTGGGTCACCCCGGTCCGCGATCAAGGCGCCTGCGGAAGCTGTTGGGCGTTTTCGGCTTTAGCACAGGTCGAATCCTGGTGGAAAATCCGCTGGCAGATGCCGGATATTGATTTCGATTTATCGGAACAATTTCTTCTCTCATGCAGCGACGCCGGCACATGCGAGGAGGGCGGTATGGTCTCTGCGTCTTTTGATTTTATCCAGCAGCAAGGAGTCCCGCTCGAAAAGTATCTGCCATACCAGGCGAAAACCAATATTTCCTGCGCTCAAACCCAGGATGGATGGGAAGGTGATGCGGTGCAAATTCCGGGTTGGGGCTATGTGACCTTTGGGGAAGCTCAGGTGGAGAATATCAAAACCGCCTTGCTGTATCATCCTGTTTCCGCCAGTTTTGAGGTTTTTGCCGATTTCTATGCTTATCATAGTGGAGTTTATGAGCATGTTTTTGGCGATTCCGAGGGGTGGCACGCGGTACTGATCGTTGGCTGGAATGATCGCGAGCAAAGCTGGATCGTCAAAAACAGTTGGGGTTCAGGCTGGGGCGAGGAGGGATATTTTCGTATCAAGTGGGGGCAAAGCAACTTTGGTTTGAGCAATGAATTCATATGGGATGATCTCTCCTCGTCCGGGATCACCTTGTCGACGCAGGTATGTGCAGCGGAACTGGTTTATGGAGCATCGGACAGCGTCTCCTTTACGTTGACCAATGACGGTTCAATGCCGTTGTGGTACTATGCAGTGGAAACGCCGAATTCGGATGAGGAAGCCGACTGGCTTCAACTTGAAAAGAGCGCAGGATTCCTTCCCGTAGGCGGCAACTCCCGCATTTCCGGAATAATCAGCACTCAAGTTCTCCTGCCGGGTGAATATAAGCGCGCGATTCAAGTCATCACCAATAATCCGGGCGAAATTTACGTTGTGAACTGCACCCTGGTGGTGAATTCTCCTGATTATGATGCGAGGGTAACCGATGTCATCCTTCCCCCTGCCGGTTATCCAATGTTGACTTTCAATTCGCCGCAGGCGAAAATCGACAACTTTGGTCTTTTTCCGCTCGAGAATGTTCTGGTTAAATGTACTATTCATGCGGGCGGGAGCGAAATCTATCAGGATTCCATCGAGATTCAAAGGCTCGAATCCGGGGAAACGCGTCCGCTGACATTTCGGCCGTTCAAAGCGGCTGCCGCCGCTCCACTCGAGGTGCGCGTTCAGATCGCGGCCGAGGGTGATCAGAATGACTTTAATGATGAAATCGTGCGCGAGACCGTTGTTACCCATCTGGTCGATGATTTTGAATATGGAGATCATTTGTGGCAATTCGTGGATGGTTGGGGACTGGATTCGCGTTATAGCGGGCACAGCGGCACTTTTTCGGCTCATGTCGCTCCCAATTCAAATCCTTATCCAAATCTGATAAAGACTCTGCTCGTCTATGCTCCTGGATTTGAAACGGCCGATATTGACACCCTTGTTTTGACTTACTTTACTCGCTATGTCACGGCCGATCTCAATGATTTTTGCCGCGTAGAAATCAGCGGTGATAGCGCTCAGTGGCGCGTGGTCGATGAATATAGCGGTGTGCATCCGCCCTGGATGCAGAAAAAAATTGACTTGACCCCGCTGATTGAAGAAGGTTATGCAAAAGCGTGGTTTCGGTTTCGGTTTCAATCAAATGAATCCGGAGGCAGTCTCGGTGTCTGGATTGACGATGTTCACGTATACACTCATTCAATTCGCCTCGATAACTCGGGAATGAGCGACATAAATATGCCGTCCGTCGAGGAACAATCGTCCCCATTTTCACCCTCTTTGGTCAATTATCCCAATCCCTTTAATCCGGCAACCACCTTTGTCTGGATGCTGTCTGAACCGGCTCGAGTTCGACTGGATGTTTACAATCTCGCCGGTCAGCTGAAAGAGACGCTGGTCGATCAGGACATGTCGTTGGGTCAGCATTCGCTGCATTGGAACGCTGCGGACGCCCCTGCCGGCGTGTACTTTGTACAGTTGACGGCATTTGCGTCTGAAAGAACTTTTGTGAATCGACATAAAATCATTCTTTTGCGCTAGCTGATCGATCAGAGTGTTTTCCTGTAGATTGAGGTGGAGCTGAGGCGACCATCATGCAGCACCGGCTCATGTCGATATAGGCCATGGTCGCGTTTTATTATGGAGACTATTACAGTATGAAAATAACGATAGCGTTTTTCCTGTTTGCGACAGCACTGTTCGCCGAGACAACGGTTGAACAAATTCGCAACGCCATCCTCACCCATCAGGCGCATTGGGAGATCGGCGAGAGTTGGGTGAGCCAGTTGTCTAAAGATGAATTCAGGGATTTATGCGGAACCCTGGTCAATTCGCCAATCGATCCGAAAGCCAAGCGCATTGTTCTGCAAAATCAGCAGGAACTGCCGAGTCGATTTGATTGGCGTAATAACCACGGAGATTGGGTGACGCCGGTGCGAAATCAGGGAAACTGCGGGAGCTGTTGGAACTTTTCCGCAACCGCTCAGGTGGAAGCCTGGTGGCAGATCAAGAACCAGCAACCGGCTTCGGGCATTGATTTGTCCGAACAGTTTGTTTTGTCCTGCGGCAACGTCGGTGACTGTAATGGCGGTCTGGTGGAGAACGCGCTTAGTTTTTACCAGAACAGCGGCATCCCTGATGAGGCTTGTTTTCGCTATGCCGCTGATGATGAGCTGTCTTGTTCTGAAGCTTGTGACGATTGGCAATCTCGTGCGGTCTCCATCCCCGGATGGGGTTACATCACGCTGGAGGAGATCAACATTGACAACATCAAGCAGGCCGTTTATCAGCATCCTGTATCCGTCTCCTATACGGTGTTTCAGGATTTTCACTATTATGGCGGAGGAGTTTACGAACATGTTTGGGGAGATGTTGTGGCCGGTCACGCCGTTCTCATCGTCGG
The DNA here is from genome assembly GCA_003818595.1 of Calditrichota bacterium. Taxonomy (GTDB): domain Bacteria; phylum Zhuqueibacterota; class Zhuqueibacteria; order Residuimicrobiales; family Krinioviventaceae; genus Fontimicrobium. Next base: position 1,433 of record RPQV01000101.1, on the reverse strand, counting down.
CTGGGATGACGATCTCGAGTGCTGGATTTGTAAGAACAGTTGGGGTGATTCGTGGGGTGAGCAGGGTTATTTTCGCATTAAATGGGGTGACTCCGGAATGGGCGCCACGGTCCCTTTTATATATGATGAATTGATTACCGGCGCCGCGTCTTTTTCGATCGACAGTTTGAGCGTCACCCTGACTGGCACAGAAACCAAAGAGATACCTGTCACTCTACACAATCAGAGCGACGACACCCTGGAATATGCTTTAATTGATTTTGAAGTGCCCCATGTTTTTCATGTGGAAAGTTACAACGCTTTCGATGATTTTTCCTGGTGGTGCGGTTCCCCGGCAATCGGCGGCTATGCCAATCATTGGCTTCAGTATCTCGATACGCCAGTCATCAATCTGAGCAGTAGCTCCGCTCCTGAACTGCAGTTTATGGTCTATTGGGCGATCGAACCTCCGCAGAATGCCACTTTCCCATACGACGGTTGGGATGGCGCAAACGTGTGGATTTCTACAGATTCGGGTACCACCTTCCAAGTGATTTCACCTTCATTTCCCGCTTATACTTGTAAAAGTCTGTGGGCTTTCGGTGAAGTGACCCAAGGATGGAATATGGGACCGGGAATCGCAGGGTGGGCCGGCAACAGCGATGGCTGGCTGGCCGCGGAATTCGATCTCTCCGCATTTTGTTCCTCTGCGGTGGTGATTCGGTTCGCCTTTGCGTCGGATATGGGATTCTCAACGGCAGACGATCCGTCCGTCATCGGTTTTTTTGTGGATCGAATCAGAATTGTCGACGGTATGATATCAATATTTACGCACGACGGCGATCATCCTGGTGAAATGAAAACAAAAGGGTTCGGCAACGCTCCAGCATCATGGATTCAAACGGATTCGGCGGTTGACGAACTGCCGCCCAAAGGAGAGCGTCAAATCAATTTGTTGATTTCCGCTGCGGGTATCGAGGTCGGAGAGCATTTTGGCTACCTGCTGCTGTCGTCGAATGACGCCCGGCCTGAGGAGCTGACCCTCCCCATCCATTTGACCGTTGAACCGCCGTCTGCCGATATTGCCGTCCAACATCGCATGAGTGTGAATCAGGGGCTTCTCGTCGGTTCTGAGATACAACCATCTGTTTTGGTGCGCAATTTGGGCGCCGACCCGGCAAAGGATTTCCATGTCACCTGTTCAATCAGCCAAGACCGGCGCGTCCTTCATTGCGATTCTATTTTGGTTCACACGCTGGCGCCCCAACAATATGAGCGACTTGAATTCTCGTTCTGGACGCTGCCCGACACAGGTGAATATCAAATTCATTTTGATGCTGATCTTATCGAGAATGATTCCATATCGGAAAACAACCATTCGCTTGTTACAGCCGCATGTACTTCGTTGGTTGATGATTTTGAAAACGACGGCGGGAATTGGCATTTTCGCGGGG
>RPQV01000100.1 GCA_003818595.1 Calditrichota bacterium | reverse complement strand
CGCGGTGCATGGATGGTCCAGTCTTCGAATATCAGTTGATTATCAACGAACAAGCGATAGCCGTCATCGCCAACCAGGGTGAGAGTATAATCGCCCGAGACTGGCGGTACCAAATCCCCTGTCCAACGGATGGAAAAATTAATCAGGCCAATACCGGGAACCGGATCATGAGTCCAGTTTGAGTGAATTCCCTGATCAACGCGGGTGAATACCGGGGCGCCGGTCAAGTTCACATTATTAAAATATTCCGCTTTGAGCCCTTTACCGCCCTCATTCATGAGGACATCGGCGGGTACCGGCTCCATCGGCGGATGATCATCTGCGAAATTGCAGCCCAAGGTATAGGTTACTTTATCGGCGCCGATTTTATTTACAATGCCCTGCAATGGCGTGACGTACTGCGAAGGGGTGCCGTTATAATTGCCGAGCAGCATGGTGTAAGAATCAGCGGAAGGGCCGATGACTGCCACTTTGTTTATCTCTTTTTTCAACGGCAAAAGTCCGTCATTCTTGAGCAGTACAATCGATTTGCGGGCTGCCTCCAAAGACAGCTGACGATGTTCCGGCGAGTCATTTGCCGTGATCGCTATTTGTGCATAGGGCACCAGTGCAGGGGGATCAAACATGCCCAATTTTAATCGGGCGGTGAACAGTCGTTTGACCGCGATATCGATCTCCGCTTCGCTGATGAGACCTTGACGAACCGCATTGACCAGTGCTCGACCGTAAACCGAGTCGCAGTTCAGATCTGTTCCGGCTTTGACGGCGATCGCTGCCGCTTCTTCGGGGGTTTCGACGAGCTTGTGTTGGGCATAAATGTCGGTGATGGCGCCGCAATCAGACACAATGTATCCCTGGAATCCCCACTTGTCTCGCAGAATCTCCTGCTCCAGTTGATGATGGGCGCAACAGGCCTCTCCATTGGTGCGGTTGTAGGCGCACATCACTGACCATGCTCCCGCTTCGCGCACCGCAGCCTCGAATGCCGGTAAATAGGTGTCAAACATGTCCCGTTTTGTTGAAATCGCGTCAAAAGTATGTCGTTCCGGTTCCGGCCCGCTGTGAACGGCGTAATGTTTCGGGGTGGCGATCACTTTGAGGTATTTGGGGTCGTTTCCCTGCAGTCCTTTTACGAATTGTACCCCCATTCGCGCCGTCAAGTAAGGATCTTCGCCGTAGGTTTCCTGACCACGACCCCACCGCGGATCACGAAAAATATTGATATTCGGACTCCAGAAGGTGAGCCCTTTGTAAATTCCATGGTCGCCTTGACGCAGAAAGTCGTGATGTTTCGCGCGGGCTTCGGTGGAAATGACATCGGCGATGCTGAACATGAGATCCGTGTCCCATGTTGCGGCTAAACCAATCGCCTGAGGGAAAACGGTCGCGTGCCCTGCGCGTGCCACTCCATGCAGACATTCATTCCACCAGTTATATTTTGGTATGTCCAGACGAGGAATGGCTGCCGCCTCAAATCCCATCTGCGAAACCTTTTCCTCGAGTGTCATGCGGGAGATGAGGTCATTTACCCGCGTTTCGAATGAAAGGTTGGGATTTTTATAAGCAGGTTCACTAATTTGTGCAACAGCCGAGCAGACTAACCAGGCAAAACAGAGAAAGATCATGATAGCTTTTTGTTTGATCATTTTTGTGTCCTCAGAGGTGAACGAGTATTGAACGGAGGAATATACTCATTCACCGTGGGTTTGTCAATATATCTGCAAAATTTATTGGCTAAATCATATTAATAACCCGCGGCTTGCCCGTCTTTGCGCACCTCGCTCGCGCCGATGAGTACGCCGTTTTCACGATCGTATTTGATCGCCTGATAGCCACCGAAAAACATCACATTATCGCCAACTTTGACTGTATGACCGAGAGACCGCAATTCTTCCGCCAATGAGGAGGGGAATCCCTTTTCAAGTCCCACCAGGCCGCCGGACGGGATCATCTCCTCTCCACGGGGAGAAGAGGAACCTTCATGGGCACAACGCGGCGCATCTCCCGCTTGCTGCAGATTCATGCCAAAGTCAATGAGATTGACCAAAATCTGCACCTGTCCCTGCGGCTGAAAATCACCGCCCATGACGCCGAAGCAGAGGTAAGGCTCGTTGTTTTGGGTGACAAAACCGGGTATGATGGTATGAAATGGCCGTTTTCTCGGTGCATAAACATTGGCGCTCCCTTCATTGAGGCTAAACAGTGCGCCTCGATTCTGCAGCGCAAAGCCCAGGCTGTCCGGGACCAGCCCTGATCCAAAATTATAATAATTACTCTGGATCATTGACACCATATTGCCGTCTTTGTCTGCGGTGCAGAGGTATACGGTTTCGCTGTCACTCAATTTTCCGGCTTGAACATTGAGATTGGCCTGCTGCAGATTGATGAGCCTCGCCCGCGCATCGGCGTATTCTGGGGAAAGCAGTTTTTGTACTGGAACGTCGTTTGATTCGGGGTCTGCATAATAGACAGCGCGATCCTCGAACACCAACTTGAACGCCTCGATCAGACAGTGAATGTGGCGGGCGCTGCCAAATCTTAAGGATGCTAGATCGAACTTTTCCAGTATCTGCAGAATCTGCAGAACAGCGATTCCCTGACCATTCGGCGGCAATTCCCATACGTCATAGCCGCGATAGCGCACGCTCAGCGGCTCGACCCACTCTGACTGATGGCGGGCGAGATCATCAGTGGAGAGAAAACCGCCCTGATTCCGCACACATTGGGATATTTTTTCAGCCATTTTTCCCTGATAAAAAGCATCTCGCCCATGATCGGCAATCTGCTGATAGGTTCGCGCCAGATCAGGATTATTGAATAATTGGCCTTTCAGAGGCGATTTCCCATTGATGGTGTAAGTTTTTATGAAATTCGGCACGTCCGCAAAGGAGCGAACGCCGCCGGCCCAATAGCCGGCGATGATCTCGGGAGTCGCCACCCCCTCCTGTGCGTAGTCAATTACCGGCGCCAGGATCTCTTTCATGGGGAGTCGACCAAATTTATGATGCAATTCGAACCATCCGTCGACGCAGCCGGGAACAGATACCGACAGGCCGCCTCGCAGGGGAATCTTTTCCAAGTTATGGCGACGAAAATAATCCAGTTCCAAAGATGCGGGTGATCTTCCACTGGCATTCAGGCCATACAACTTGTTTGTTTGGCTGTCCCAAACCAAGGCAAAAAGATCGCCGCCGATTCCACAGCTCATCGGTTCAATCAGGCCTAATGCGGCATTCGCCGCGATTGCGGCGTCAACAGCCGATCCCCCCTTTTTGAGGATGTCGACCGCGATTTGCGTCGCCAGGGGATGGCTGGTCGCTGCCATGCCGTTGCGGGCGATGATTTCCGAGCGCGATGTTCTTTGGGCATGAGAGAATGATGTCAGAATAATGATGATGCAAACGAATGTCTTCATGATGGCCCTCATCAATAAAGATGATCTCTGTAAAGATGGACAAAAATAAACTGTGCCAATAACTTGGGTGTCAGAGCTGCAGATTCTCGATTTTTATTTGATCACTCGGACCTCGCCGCTTGAATGTCGCACCTGCATGACACCGCCTTTATTCAGCTTTTTCCATGTCCAACCTGGAGCGTCAAGATTTGTTCTTTCCTTCAGAAAAGTGATTCCTGATTGAACAGTCGATGGTTTTTTCGTCAGACGCAATACTTCAACAGCTTCTGCATCAAAAGTGGTGTAGCTCGTTTGTTTCGGCGAATATTCAAGGGCTTGTATCACAGATGTCGATTTGAGCAGATGATCCTGATCGACCGGCGCCCATTCCGGGATTGCCGCCAGCCCTTCCATAAAGTGACGAATGTAATCTCCGTAACCATCCGACCACCAGGAACCCGGCCAGTCGGGACCAACGGAGACAACGCCGTTTGGATGACACATATAGGTGGCGAGGTTGAAAAACCGTTCTGCCTGATCCTTGTACCAGTCATCCTGCGTGTATTCGTACCATAATGCACAGAGAGAGGCATAGCGCGCGGTGTGGCTGCCCATGGGAGCATAACACCAGGTCTGCTCTTTGATCGCATCCATGCCCTCGGTTGCAAAATTGGAAGCGACCCAGTGAATCAACGCCGGCGCATCTTTGTCCAGATTGGGATCGAGTTGTGGGTGCTTGATCAAATGACGCAATGTTTCGAGAGGGGTAATCTGTACGCGATTGCTGCGGTCGGGATCATTAGGCACATCTTCGAAATAGGCATTCCAGATGGATGTTTTCATCGGTCCGTTAATTGAAAACAGCCATTCCCCGGCGAGGTCGCGCGCTTTTTGATAGGCGATAGTTTGCTCTGATGCAATATTCAGGCGATGCTGCAGACGCAACAATTCATCAAACAAGCGGATGGGCTCGATGACATTGGAACAATATTCAGAGACGATCAGCCCATTGCGCGCATTAACTCGAAACGGCCAGGGCGATTTGATCGTTGAGCTTTCTGAGAACGGCGGTGGTCCAGGCCGCACATCGCGCACATGTTCGGCCAAGGCGTCTGCGCAATGGACGGCTGCTGTCAGAAAACGTTCTTCCAGAGTCACTTTATAAAAATTGAGGAAAGCGATTCCCAATTCGCCTATTTTATCCGGTTCGATGCAGTGCAGGCCGTCACCGCGCATTCCATCCGTTTCCCATCGCATCGCCCCTTGATAGGTGATGACGAATGGATCGGCGCTGGCGTATGGAACATCGGGCCATACCCAATCAGCCGGTGTGAGACCATGCTCCAGCTGAAAATCAAGCATTCCACGCACCAGATCAATATAAGATTTATCGCCCGAGTAGACACGATAGTCCAGCACCAGGCTCTGCACCAGTCCAGCCCAGACACAAGCGGGGTTATGCATCCAGTCCTCGGCGATGAATTCATTGTTTTGCGTCATCTGCGGGCCTTGAAAACAGCAGGTGATAAAATACATTTTTACGCCGAGCGGCTCATAGACGGGGACACTGTTCAATAAAAACTCCGAAGCCAGTTGCGCCACATGTGCGTAGGCAGCACCCGGTACATGAGGTTGAAACCAAGGCAACAAACGACCATCCGCGTCGCGTTCGACACGATGGGTCAATATCGAATCGGTGGAGGTTTGCATCACGATTTGTGCGGGCAGCGTACCTGCTAGACCCAGCAGCAGAAAAATCTTTTTAAACCTCATAATCGCCTCCTCATTTCCTATTTACTTGATAACAAACCAAAGCTGATTGCGATGTTCTCCGGTTTTTCATCAATGGCTGGGATGGTTAATATTTTTTGATCGTCGTCATACTGCCATTCTTGTTGCAATTGTCCGTTGATCCTAACAAAGGCAGGAGTCCATTTTGTATGAATTTTTAAAACAAAAGATCGCTGATCTGGTTTACCCTGGTATTCTCCGCTCCGCATTGGGATTACGATATCGACGGTTTCCGCTTTTTCTTCACAGGTCATGGTGGTCTGGGCAAAAGCGCCGGATTCATACCCATAGGTTTTGCCGTCATCTTCATAAAGGGTGAAAGACGTTTTTCCTTCAGGGAAAATTTCGACGATGATTTCGTTTATACTCGAGGGATCGATAAAGTCGACTGCCGGCCATTGCGGTATAATGGCCCCTGCTTTAACAAAGAGCGCTCCACCACGATTTTCGGGAATGACAATGTCAATATCCTGTGGACCCTCATATATGTTTCCGTTCCAGTAATCGATCCAGCGGCCACGGGGTAGGTGCACACGGTTTGTAAACGCCGAAACCAAGAGATAGTCGCCAAACATATACTGATTCAACTGTGCATCCGATTGCGGATCATCGGGAAACATCAGCGGCATTGAGCGCATCACCGGCATGCCGGTCAAATGGCCGTTAAAAGCGGTCGAATAAATATAGGGGATCAGTCGATAACGCAGACGATCATAGTCGACGAACATTTCATACAATCTTTTTTCGAGTCGCCAAGGATGGCGTATCTCCGCCCAGCCATTGATCATCGCCCATGTTTGAAAAAATCCAAAATGGAGACCTGCAGGGGTGATAACCTCCATGTCGCACGTGGTGTTGATATGTCCTGACATGCCGTGATTAAGCATGGAAATCAATGGTCCGACGCCGCCGCCTGAATCACCCGCCCAGGTGGGCGCCCAGCGCTGCAGCCCGGTATAGCCGGCGCAGACAAAACCCATTGATCGCAGCCCTTGCGTATATTCCCGGAATCCTTCATGATACTGTTGCGCCAGAAGCGACTGATAAAGATTGTGCATCTCTTCGTCGATCATGCCATTGCCATAATAACGATCGGGATGTTCATTGATGCCGAAGGCCGGGTCCTGTTTGAAGCCCATGATCCCTTGATCGACAAATTTCTTCAGATGCTCGAACCAGGCTTCCTCCGGTTTAGTCAGGGTGTCGAGTCGCCAGGGAGTGTGTCCGCGCACATCAAAGTTCAGGTTGTCCAGTTCAAAAGGTGCGGATTTTACGGCATAGGAAGGAGATTTTTCTTCTTCACTAGTTAATGCTCGTCTTTCCGCTTCCCAACTGATGTCCCAGTTGCAGGCTATCCACAATTCCAAATCAAAACCCATGCGATTCAGAGCGCCAATAAAGGTTTCCTGCCGATGTTCTTTCAGATCACCCCAAAACGGCATAAAAAAGCGATCAGGATGCCAGTTCTTCTCTGTGGTCAAATCATAATCTTTTGCCATCCAGCCGGGTTCCAGACCAAGCCAGTCGCACGGTATATGCTGAGCGCGGAATTGATCGGCGGTGCGCAACACATCATATTCAGTGACTTTATAATGCTCAATGTACATCAGACCGTAGCTTTTCATCGGCATCATCGTCGGTTTTCCGGTGATGTCGGTGTAGCGGTCAAGAATCGAGGGGAAACCATTGCCGACAATGAGATAAAAATCAAGATCGCCCTTTGGTCCCCAAATGATCATCTCATTCTGATTTGATTTACCGACGTCCCAGTAATGCCGCCAGGTGGTATTGACAAAAAGCCCATAATTCTGTGTGCTCATGATAAAGGGTGAGGGTGCGTAGGCGGGGCCGTAAGCGGCCCAGATTTGCGTTGCCATGCCGCGCCGCTGAATGACGTCTCGGTTGACATCGCCCAGACCGTAAAGGCGTTCATTTTTTGTGAGATTTAAAATGACGCCGAACGTACCCCAGCGATTGTCCGCCATTGGCGTGCCGCTGGTCACTTTCTTGCCCGCAGCATCCTTGACGATAAAAGAACCCTCTTTATTGCTGATCTCCAGCGTCGCTTTGGTCGTCACAAACCGGGTCGATTCGTCCTCCTTAAAAATCTTTACAGATGCCGGCGGCCATTCGTATCGTAAAAGTCGATATTTTTCCATTGAAGAAAGGTTGAACCATCCGTTTTTATCAAGTCGAATGCGGAATATATCGGGGGAGACGACTTGAACAGCGATGACATCTCCGGTTGCGAGTTTGATCAGGAATGGCTCCGGAACTGCTGCGTGTGTCGGATAAATGGGAATGATACAAAGCAGCAAAAGCAAAGAATAGAACAAACCATACTTCATCGATTAAAGGTCTCCTTTTTTTGATCAAAACAGCGGAACATCATTGGGATTCTTTGGCTGCAAACATATAACTTCCGGAACCTATTTTGAAAACAATATGGCTATTTTCGATTGAGCCGGCGTCCATGTTTTCAATAGCAAGACCTTGTTCATTGGTGATGGTGACGACATTCTCGGTTGACGGCCAATAAACCGATGCTGATGTGTTGACTGGTACTTGGACTTTCAATGTCAGGCGATCATTTTGTCGTTCCCATGAGATGGAAATTAATCCATACTGTGAGTCAAAATCTGTTTTTACCCAGGTGAGGTCCGGAGCAAAATAGGGCTTGATGATAAAATGCTTAAATCCCGGTTGATTTTCATCCGGCCGTAATCCGGCGAGTGTTTTATAAAACCATGCAGATACATCGCCATACATGATATGGATGCGCGAGGCGCTGCCGTCCCAGCTCTCCCAAAGGGTTGTGGCGCCTTTTTTCAGCCAAAATCCCCAACCTGGATAGGCCGTGGAATTGATGCGACTGTATGCGAGTTCCGGTTTTCCAAGAGTTGTCAGCACATTGAACAGGTATTTTGTGCCCAAGATGCCGCAATCAAAATTAAGGTCACTCTGTTGGAGCTTTTTGATGAGCAATGCCAGGACATGGTCGACATGTTTTTCAGGTACCAAGCCCTGATACAATGCACATGCGAGCGCCGTCTGTGAGCCGTCGGCGATGTTGCCGCTCGATGAATCAAAAAATGCGGCATTAAATCGGTTACGAATTTCTGCCGCCAAGGTCGTGTACGCTGCGGCGTCGTTTTCTTGTCCGAGCAAGGCTGCAATTTGTGCCAATAGGGAAACATCTTTATAGTAATAAGCGGTCGAGGTCACCACCGGCGGCGCCTCGGTTCGAGCCGGACACCAATCACCCAGTCCCCAACTAACAAGATGATTTTCCGCTCGAGTGCCGAGAAAATCCACATACCGCTTCATTGAAGGATAAGCGTTGCGGAGAATGCCCTCATCACCGCTGTAAACATAAAGATACCAGGGGATCAGAATGAGGGCGCTGTCCCAAGCCGGACCATTGCCCCAATAATAACCCCATCCTCCCGTGGGTATGATGGCCGGGATTTCTCCGTTCGGCTGCTGTTCATCGCCAAAATCACGGATCCATTTGCTATACGAGGATTGAGCGGAGAAATTGAAGAGGCCGGTTTCCGCAGCGAGTTGGGCATCTCCAGTCCAACCGTTTTTTTCCCGATGGGGACAATCCGTGGGGTAGCCATGAAAATTACTTTTAAAAGACCACAAAGTATTCTGCTGAATTCGATTGAGCATTTCATTCGAGCAGGAAAAGGAACCACAAGTCGAGAATGATGTGTGCACGACATTCGCCGTGAAATGCTCAGGAGAAGGTTTTCCCGGAAAGCCGCTGACCTGCACCCAGCGGAATCCGTGATAGACGAAATGGGGGCGCCACTCTTCGATCTCACCGCCTTTAAAAATATATTGGTCTGTCTGAAAAGGGGTGGATTTGACCAGCCCGGCAATGTCGTCCTGATCGACCAAGCCGTCAGCATCCAGACGTTCGCCATAAACAAACATTGTTCGTCTCCCAATGGGACCGCTTGCACGCATGGATAGGAATCCCGCCATGCTCTGG
>RPQV01000099.1 GCA_003818595.1 Calditrichota bacterium | reverse complement strand
TGTGGAATTCGCCCAATACCGGCGCAACGAATGGGAGCGGTTTTTCCGCGTTGCCCGGCGGGTATCGCTACCTTTATGGTTACTTTTACGCTCTCGGCGACTACGCGGACTTTTGGTCCTCTACGGAGTACGGCAGTGATAACGCATGGACCCGGTACTTGGGCTGTGACGATTCACGTGTCTTCCGCTACAGCATCCCTAAGGACTATGGGCATTCAGTTCGCTGCGTCAGGGATTAGACTATTATTCTCTTTGTCTATTTTCTTTCCCCGTTTCGCGGGGTGAATTTTTATGGCCACAATGATGTTTACCCAGCGGATTATGGGGTACTTCAACGTCAGGGTCAGTACCGCCATAATAATGGGAACCAGCATGAAAGTATTATCCTCGTATCTAGCATAATTCGCCCCCTGCTTAGAGTTTGCAAAACATAACGGCACGTTTCAGTGGTAGAAACCGCATAAGATGAACTTGATATAGCACAACGCTTGAAACTAGCCACAAAACTGTCTGAAAGCCTCGGCGGTTTCAATCCACTGGAAACGATGGTTAGCCGACAATTTTATCTGATTAGAACCATTTTATTTGAATGTGAAAAACCATCGGCTTTTAAATGATATAAATACAATCCTCCCGCAACAGAGTTACCGTTTTCATCTCTGCCATCCCATTGCATTTTATGATAACCCGCTGACTGTTTCTCTTCTTTTAAACATTTGACCAATTCTCCCGTTATATTAAAGATTCTCAAGCTGACTTGAGTATCATGTGGCAGTTGATACTCAATGGTAGTAGCAGGATTAAAGGGATTGGGATAATTCTGAGCCAAATAGAACCTTGTGGGATTTTCGGCAACATTATTTTCTCCGACACCTGAGACAACACTATTTGAAAACTCGGAAGTATTTCCCGCTTGATCCGTGGCTGTGATTGTCACATTGGGGCCGCTTACTGGATTCGTCCATGTCCAATTCCCTGATCCATCGGCTTTGATCTCACCTTCATAAACGCTTCCCTGTCCAGCAGAATCAGAGAACACCTCAATAAGGCTATTGGGTACTGCTGTGCCGGAAAGCGGAGATGCGGTAATGATGACGGGCGCTTGCATACCGTCATTGGCGCCATTGGTAAGTCGGATACCGCCCTCGTGGTTATTCTTGATGGAATTCTGTGTGATCGTTATTCTGGTTACTGTCGAATCCAATAGATGTATTCCAAACGCGGGGTTGAACCATATCTTATTGTTGGGTCCTATAGTGCAATCGGATGCATTTTCTGCGACCAGCACGCCCGAAAATGTATTGGGCAATGGAGTTGTTCCGTCAGCTTTAACGCCGATTTTGTTATCCATAACAACACAATCTCGTGTAACTCCTTTAAGCGTAATTCCATAGTCGCCGTTTCCCGAAAAAAGGTTTTTAGAAAATTTATTGAACAGGCCGGCAAGAGATAAAGCGCCATGCTGACGGTTGCCCAATGCCGTGGTCCCGCTCACATCAGTTCCTGAGTAATTGTTCTGAAAAACATTATAGCCGGTTGAATCGCCTTGGACGACAAGACCGCTAAAGCCATTCCCCGCCGCAACATTTCCATCCTCGGTCGATTGTCCGCCAATGGAATTGTATCTGGCGCCATTACTGATCAGCACCCCATTCTTCAGGTTTGGTAGCGTATCCTGACCTGCAATATCCAGCCCTACCCAGTTACCTCGGACTGTATTGGAATCTGTTCCGACACCATCAATATAAATGCCGTGTTCAAGATTTCCGCTGACAATATTGGCTGGGCCGATCTCGTTGTGTTTTGCTCCATTAGCCACCGTCAAACCGAAGCCATTGGCGAGAGCAAACTTGCCGCCTGCGTCTGTACCGATCAGGTTTCCCAGCACCTGATTGCTGTCTGCGCCCAATCCCCCAATCGATACGCCCGCTCTGCCATTGCCTGAAATCAGATTTGCTTCACCTGGAGATAATCCGCCGACAGCATTGTCGGACCCCATAAACACCATGATCCCGTCACTGTTATTGGCTATTACCGAAGCCCCACTGATATCTGTGCCGATAAAATTTCCCAGTACCCGGTTATGGGATGTTCCTTCTCCTTCAATCCGTACGCCGCCGCCGTTTCCGGAAATAATATTTCGCTCCCCGACCGTTGCCCCGCCGATCTGGTTCTCTTTTGCTCTATCTCCTATAAATACGCCGACATTTTGTCTTCCTAGAGCTGCTGTTCCCGCTCGATTTGTCCCAATGCGGTTGCCAATTACACTATTATTGTCGGTTCTTACATCACAACCTCTGTCTTTATTCCCGGAAATCAGGTTTCCCAGCAATAGCGCATCACCTCCAATAATATTGTTCGTTGCATGATCAGCAATCAGTACACCGCTTCCATTAGGCAGGGTGTCTGTGCCGGCCACATTGGTACCAATATAGTTGCCCCAAATCCAATTGTTTTTAGCGTTGATTCCATCGATCCGGAGTCCATAAGCTTTAAAGCCGACAATCACTAATCCTGAAATGACATTATTGGAAGAAGTGATTTTGCAGCCGGACTCTTGGCTCTCGATTGCACTGCCATCAATTAAAATTTCAGGTCCATCAGGATTAAGATCACCGGCGAAAGTGCTTTGGCTGAGGCCGTTCAGCACTGTGCCGTTGTCCGCTATTGTCGGCAGCGCACTTGAAGGACGGATTGTCCATACTCCTGCAATTACATCAAATCGGGAATCACTCATGGGAATTGCAAAACGGATGCTGTCAGGGCCGGCATTTGCATTGGCATCCAGCAGCGCCTGACGCAATGAGCCGGCACCGGCGTCATTCGTATTGCTCACCAACAATGCTGCCGCAGTAATTGAAGTTAACGAAGGATTCGGCATAAGGTTATTATCAGACTGCAGGTCCGCCGGCAGTAAAAGAACAGTAGCAGCAAAAAGTACCAGCGTAATCAGCAATAACCAGTTCATTGGACCGATGACTCTTTTACAGAATACCTTTGATAATAGAGCTATCATGGTTTTCTCCTCCGATTAGTTGAAAGTGAGTGGATTGAAAATTTTTAGTTCCTATTCGATTGCGATCCTTTACTTTTTTGTCGTGAAACTATCGTTTGTTTCAACCACAATACTCTTACTTTTTGTTGTGCACGGCTAACAATTAAATCAGCCGTTTTAACCGCATCAGAGAAACTGGCGCAAAACAACCGAACCTAAAATTGCTCCGAAAATTGCCTGAACGAATCGGCGGTTAAAATCGGCTGCATTTGCTTGTTAAACCATAGTTAATTATTACAAGATTTGTCCCAGTTGTTGAAATACTATCTTTTTAAGTTTCTCTGCTTCTTTTATATTATTAGGATAAGTTATTCTCAATTTTATAAAGAAACCTTCATAGACAAAAAGAATGGCGTACGATTTAAGAGAAGCATTGCCATCAAGAATACTGATTAAATCAAAATTGGCCATACGAAATGTGATGCTCCGATTACGAGTATCGAATTTTTCTACAGTTTCCTCGACTAGGTTGACATTATGACTTTTATCTTTTGATAGATTTGTAAAAATATCTGATTTCATCGAGTTGTATTGCTCTATTATAGCTGTTGAATCAATACTATTTTCAATATTTTTGATCCCAAAATCATAAATATAAATGGACAGTTTAAAATTGGAGTTCGTTATGTAATTTATTGCTACACCAAGTCTTTTGTCTTCATATTCGTTAACATCGTAAAGTCTAAAGGAAGAAAATTTAATAGGAAATTTGAGAGTTGTTTGTTTTTCGTAGTAGAATTTTTTAGAAAAGAAACTCGAAATACGGATCGACGAGTTTGCCAGGAACGCTCGGGTTGCACTTATTGGGGTTGTAATAAGTCTCTCCTGAATTATTCCAATTAATAAAATCATATTGTTGAAATTTATTCTTTTAAAGAAAGGTAATTTGTTTTTCTGAAATACATCACTTTGATCTCGTTCTAAATTCAGCGAGATTAAAATGCTGACTAGATGTTTAGCATTATATTCATCTAGTGTTTTCGGAAAATCTTCAATGTGCTTTGGTATCAGATTGGCAGTTTCAATCCAGAACTTAGGTAGTAAATTCGCAATAGATTTTTGAACTTGGTTCCCAGAGCAGTTTGTCTTTTCTTTTTGATTTGAATTAGCAATTTTTTTGTTGACTAGAGCTAAAAAATTATGCGACCATGGAGTATTAATACATTGATAGAATTTTGAGGAGTGAACGCACGAAAATAGTTCTACTATATTGACTAGTATTTCCTTCAATTTAATCACTTTAGTATCTGATTCTTTGCTCGGCGATTCTTCAAGTAATAATTGTGCATATTTGATATTTGGAAGCTGACAGTATAATCCTTCAATCCAATCGTCAAGATTTTCAGCAGATTCTTTTAATTTGGATAACTTTGAGAATACTGAATTATATAGTTCTGATTTTTCAATTGATAATTCTTGATTAGCAATATTTTTATATTTATTGCTTATACTAATTTTTAAAGATGCACAATATGAAACATCAAGTATCCATCTATTGATCCAGAGTCTATCAATAAAATCCAGTAATTCAGTGCATTGGTATTTTTTAAATGCTGAATCGAGAGCTCTATTTATTAAGAATCGAGCACGATTTATATCTCGAGGATGAAGCTGCAAGAATGTAAAAATGGTCCAATAATGAATATAATCGAGTAATGCTACCGAGTTTCCTGTTAGTGTTGGATCAATAAATAACTGGTTAGATTTTAGCTTGTTTAAGTCAAGATTAGTAAAGATAGCTGGTAAATGAACTTCAGGATTCAAGTCAAAGTATTTTGACTCAGAAATGAATGAATCAGAAAGAAGCGAGTTAAATTTTTGATGTGCAATTGATTGTCTGACAGCTTTATCTGATTGAAGTGCAGCCTCAATAATTATTCTATCTTGAATTTTTCTTACAACATTTAGAACTGATTTATCCATTTTTACCCTCCTGGTCTAACAAATTATTCTACAGGTCTCACCATTTGCGGAATCTACGTAATAATTCACCATGTTTCAAGAATATTTCTAGATTTTATTGGTTAATATGTCTAAAATGCATATTATACAAAAGGGGGAAACAAAAATGCAGCCGTTGCCTGATAAAATTAAGACTCCTTAGGTCACTTATTTGCGGGATTTTCGCCTGCCCAATGACCAAATCAATGCATCCCTGAAATGGCTGCAATACTATCTGGACTTCTGCAGCAGATATCAACACCCCGCAGCTGCAGCTGCAAGCCTGCCCCTGTTTCTCAATAAACTGGAGGAGAAAAAACAATCCGCGGTACAACGAGGGGCAGCTGAAAAGGCTGTCAGTCTGTTCCTGCAGCTGATTGCCGAGCGCAAACAGACAGCAGCACGCACTGCGGAAAGCACATCTGCGGCTGATTCAATCCAGCCGGCTTCGGAACTCAAGACATCCCAAGGCAAATCCGCGTGTTGGGTGGATGCGTTCAAAGGTCCTGCAGAAGAGATCAAACTGCGTCACCTGGCTTGCCGTGAAAAAAAAGTCTCCGCCTCAACCCAAAACCAGGCCTTTAATGCGCTTTTATTCTTTTACCGCCCTGTGCTGAAGAAAGAATATAACGACTTTTCCGGCATACCTCGGGCTAAAAAGACGCAATATGTTCCAGCTGTTTTATCCCGCAAAGAGATCGACGCCATCATCAAAAACCTGCTCTATCCTTACGACTTGCTGGTTAAATTGCTGTACAGCTGCGGCCTGCGCTTGAACGAGGTCCTGAATCTGCGCGTTCGTGATTTTGATTTTGAGGAGGGGATCGTCACCATTTTCGGCAAAGGCCGCAAATTCCGCAAGGTGTTGTTGCCGAAAAAGATCCTGAACGAATTGGCCGCTCACCTTGGTCGCCTGGAAAAACTTTATCAACGCGACCTCGAAACCGGGTACGACATCCACGCCATCCAGATTTTTCAGAGCTTATCTCCATATTACAGCCGCTGGAACCGATTAAATCGGAAGGTATCGATTGAGCCATTCCATTCCTGCGAATTATCTCCGATTAAAGCAGACCGCTCTCAGCGCATATCTGTTGCCATTTGCGGCGCCCTGATGTGCATCATGTTATCCGTTGTTTGTATCTGTCCGCCTTTGAACCGATATCCTAACCGCGATATGATATTTTGTAGGCTCGGTTGTGCTGCGATGTGGGTGATTTGCCGGATATGGCTGGGTAAAAAGTGCCGATTCGCTCGCGGCATCTCGGACTCCCCTTAGAATGCAGTTTATAGGGATAACAGAAAAAGAGGGATAAATGCAAAAGGAAAAGGAAAGGACAAAACGAGTGATGTGAATCAAGTACGGAGTTTTCGACTGCTCTTCTGCCGATTACCTAATTTGCCAATAAAAATTGCCGTTACCCATCCAATGGCGATCATAGCAATCCCGAATACTCCATAGGCGATGCGCCAGTCAATCGATCTGGTCATGGAACTATACTCGGACATACCTCCAATGCTCGCGATAAGATTGAGGGGCAAGAATATTGTGTTGATGATCGTCAGGTTCTTTAGGATAACATTCATGTTGTTATTGACCAGCGTTCCGCGCGCATCCATGAGTCCCGAGAGGACGTCGGAATAAATTTCCGCTTGTTTGTAGCATTGATTATTCTCGATTAGAATATCATCAAGAAATTCAACTTGTTCTGTGGCCATTTGCATTTTATCGCAAATATTGAGCATCTTGGTGAGGACTGCGGTGTTGTTGCTGATGGCGTTTAAATAATAGGTCAGACTTTCACCCAGGTTGAACATTTGAATCAGGTATTCATTTTCCAGCGCAGTGTTTATTTTTCGCTGAATATCGCGCGAAACCTGCTTGATCACTCTGAGATGACCAAGAAAATGACGGGTTGTTTGCGAAAAAACATTCAGGACAATATCAACAAGATTCTTCATTTGATAAGGCTGATAATCTTCAAACAGCGACAGATTTTCTGCCAATATAATCAATAATCGATTCGGAGTGAGTCCCAACTCGATCGAACAGACGTTTAATCTGATTTCACCTTCAAAACTATAGTTTTCAGGATATTTCCATACGGTCAAGATTCAAGATTGATCGGATTAATAGATTTAATTCAGGTATGATTAAACGCTGAAACATGATCTATTCAATGGGTCAGTCTGGAGCTGAGTGCGCTCGAGTTTAGCCGGCGAGTCATCCAAAACGTGATCTCCCACAGACCAATATGACATGCTGATAATTGCTGTTAAACATCTTACTTTTAAAAATTGAACAACATATCCGAGTTTTAAAAGTAAATCCCATCAGCCGCATGTCAGAAATAACTGCTTGAATATAACCGCCGGCTTGACGAAATCAATAAAATATTCATATCATTAAAAAGATATATCAACAGCCTTGTCCATGGAGATTAGTTCCCTTTCGGAAAGAACCTGCATCCCATGAACCGAGCGGCTGTCGGCCTGTCCCGATCCTTAATAGTAAACATGCCTTCCTAATCCCAGCTCATCACCTCATCACCGCAGCAGCAAAAGCTTTCTGGTGACGACTCGATCACCGGCGGTCAGCCGATAAAAATAGACGCCGCCTGCATGATGAGCTGCCTCCCAACGGCATCGGTTGATGCCTGCCTGGACATTCTGGTTGATGAGCGTTTCGACCAGTTGTCCCGACATATTGAAAATCTGCAGCTTGACCATCGCCTGCTGCGGCAACGCAAATTCAATGGTGGTACTTGAATTGAACGGATTGGGATAGTTTTGCCTCAGTTGCACAGATTGCGGACGCTTGTCGCTCACCGCCGTTTCCTCCACAGCCGACGCATCGGGTGTATACACCAGCCAACCAGCGGCGGGCGGCAGGATAAAATCGCTCTGCGAAAAATGGCCGACCTCGATCACCGCCTCGCCATTGATGACGGCGTGAACATTGTACGATCCGCCGATCGATTCGATATGAACCGACCATTCCCGCGTAGGATGGCGGTTGACGCAAACGATGACGCCATTATCATACTCGACGCGCACCTGCCCCATGAAATCCGCATGATCGATGTTGTTAAAGGTCGTCGGATGCGTTCTGATGTATTCTGAAGCATCGACTTGCCGTCCCTGGTCATGATAGGTAATGGCCTTGACCAGAGCGTTGGCGTACAGTCGCTGCGCCGGTTGAACGTGTTTGGCTTCCAGCTTGGCGGCGGTGATAAAATCCTCAAGTCGGTACGGAGAGGGGATAAAACCGCCATGGCCGTAGGCCAGCTCGGTGGCGATATATTTTTTCGAAAAACCCAGGGAAAAGGTCTTGTATGCCGACTCGCCGCTTTCGGCGCAAAAAAACCGCTCATAATATCCGACGCCATGCACGGCGCCCAGGTGATGCATTTTGTAAAGGTCAAAATCCACCAGCAGCGGCAGCCACTGTCCCTGCGAACGATCGCCATATCCGCCGATATTGATCTGCGCTTCAATGTCGTCATAATAACCCATGCTGAGAAAATGATTATTGCCCTCGCCGGAGATCGGGCCGTCGTGAGCCTGCCGCAGCTTTCCCGGCAGCTCGCGATAGAGCTGCAGCGCCTCGCGGAACGATCCCCAACTGGGAACCGTGTCGTCATAATCAACGACACTGGACGGCGAAATGGCCGAGTGCACATCCAGAAAGCTGGCGGTTGTGGCATATTGCGAATGGATCTCCGGGGAGAAACTTGTCAGATAGAATGCCGCCCGTGAAGGCTTCATTTGAAATGACTGCATGCCGGTTGTGGAGTTGAACCAGGCGGTTTTCAGGCTGCCGTCGCTGTTCAGGGAAATGTCCAGGTCGTCCCACGAGGGCGCATTGGGATAAAAATCAATATAGTTTTCATGCAGACCAAAGAGGTAGCCGGCGTCGGCAGCGACATTGCTGAGCTGCTGCAGGCCGGCCTCGCCGCCGCGGGCGGGATTCGCCGGCAGCACATCCGGGAGTTTGTTGTCATAGCCACCGTTTTGCCAGTCATGGTTGATCACCCAGACCTTTTCCAGTCCGGCGTTGCTAAGCTGATTGACGTAATTGGCGCCGGCGGCAAAGGAATCAATCCACAGATCAAAGACCAGATGGTCGGCGCTGACCGCTTTCAGAGGCGAAATCGGATTGGGAATGTTCGGGAGGACATCCGTTAGAGAGGGCG